>CAZZVD010000097.1:0-16881 GCA_964657465.1 uncultured Acetobacteraceae bacterium
CCAACGCCACCAAACTCAACAGGAAATCCGGGGAACATGGGGCACCCGTCCAGGGTTCAGGGCATTGTCGTCGGAAGCTGAGGGTTGTGGTGAGAAATCCGAGTCCCGAGGAGGGATAGACGGGAAGTAATCTAATGATTACAAAGCTGCAGACTTAGTGAACACATCTTGTCTTATTTCTCCTCGGTTGCGGAGAGCGAACAGGGGACTGGTCGCGCGGTGCTCGCTGCTCGGGCAGGACACTGGCCCACCGGAGCCGAGAAAGTCAACGGACCGGGTGAGTACACTGCTAACGCAACGCCAAAGGCGAGCCTGGCGGCAACGATGCGGAGGAGCCGGGCTCTGACCCGGAGGTCGGAACTCGGCTGGGTTGCTGTGTTGTGAATGTAACAAAGAAGAACAGCAGCGAAGGCAACGTCTCCCTTGCCCTATCGTCGATCCCCGTCCACCCTCTCCCCCGTCACCGTGATGGCATTTACATCAATGACCTCACGCAGCTTGCGGCCGCCTTCGACCACCACGAAATGCACCTTCAATGGGGGACCTTCCGAGGGAAGACTGAACGTGGCGACTCCCGTGCAATCAGGATGAACCAGATAGACACCCGTGCCGGGAGTCCAGGTATCCGTTTCTGGCGTGCCGTCAAACACGATGTGATCGCGAATGGTTAACTTCCCCTCACCGTCGTAAGTTTGCAGCACAACGCCGCGGAACAAGAGCGGCGAGCCAGGCGCCGTAGTCGCGTCAATTGTTAAACCATAGGCGTCGCGAAGCGTCGCGTTCGAGCAGGCTTTGCCGCTCCACTGCTCGTCCTCTGCCCGGGCAGAAGCCGCTGCGATTGAAAATACATAAACCACGGCTACGAGCGCCGCGACCGTCGACAACTTGAATGCTGGTTTGCTTTGCATGAACTCCCTCTTTGCCTACTTGGTAATCGCCACCCTTGACCTCGACAAATCCGTTCAGAGCCAACGCGCTCCTTGCTAATGCCGAACACACCGACACTGCCAAGGGTCAGGCAGGGCCATAAGAACGGAAGCGGCCCAGTAGGTCAAAGGAACTGGTAGTAAAGCATTTGTTACCTGCTAAGTTAATCCGGTTCATAAGGATAGAGTCACGTCGTTAACTACCAAACAGTGTTAGACTCCACTCGTCACCAGCCATCTATCCTCGTTGGAGCCAGAGTGTGGACACAGATTCCCGAGTCGTCTATCGATTTGGACCCTTCGAGGTAAAGGTTTCTGCCGGAGAGCTCCTCAAAGATGGCAGACCGATCAAGCTGCAGGAGCTTCCTCGCAGGCTCCTCGTCGCGCTCCTGGAAGATGCCGGGGCGGTAATCAGCCGAGAGGAGTTGCGCAGCCGCCTTTGGCCCCGCGATACATTCGTCGATTTCGACGGAAGCCTCCGCGTAGCCGTCGGTAAGCTCAGAGAGGCATTGAACGATGATGCCAGCAATCCCCGGTATATCGAGACCGTCTCAAAACGTGGCTATCGATTCCTTGTTTCAGATGTAAGCCGGGTGCAGGCTGTCGCTGCAGCCGCCTCGTTGCCAGGGGATCCGAGACCAGTAGGCTCGCCCGCAACCCTGGGCGTTGCACCCGCGAGTCTTATGCTGAGCGCTGCCGTAAGTGAGAACAGGCCGCCGGCTGGCTTGGCCGGAATACTGGAGCCGGCGTTCCAGCCCGCTGACCCTTCTGCTGATCGCCGGCGGGAACCCGTTCCAAGGCGGATGAAGGGAATCGCCCTCTCCATCGCTTTACTGATATTTGCCGTGGGAGCCTTCGTTACCTACCGATGGCCTTGGCAACAGCAGCATCTGGAAGAACAGAAGGTGCTAACAGCCGTTCCATTTACGGCTTTGCCGGGACGGGCGACCTCTCCAGCTTTGTCCGCGGACGGCTCGCGGATTGCCTTCGCATGGAACGGCGGTCCGGCACAGGGAATCAAGGGTTTTGACCTGTACGTGAAGGCCGTTGGAAGCGAGACTCTCCTGCGTCTGACGCAACACCCCGCCGAATGGATCAGTCCTGTCTGGTCCCCGGACGGCACGCAGATAGCGTTTCACCGCCTTGCCGGCTCCGAGACCGGCATCTACGTTGTGCCGGCTTTGGGCGGCGCAGAGCGACGGCTCCTATCCACAAAGATCCCTGATCATAGTTTCTCGACCATCAGTTGGTCGCCAAATGGTGATTGGATCGCCTACTCAGACCTCACGCCCACAGGGGAAGGCACTAGCGTTTACCTGCTCTCCACCGAGACCCTTGAGTCAAAGCAGATTTCCATTCCTTCGACCTGCATTCGCGGAGGTATGCCGGCGTTTTCCCACCAGGGTGGATCGCTTGCCTTCTGGTGTTTCCGGAACGATAACGATGCCGCTCTTTATTCTTTGCAACTCCCCGATCAGCCGGCGAAGAGGATCACGCCGTTTTCGACAATCCCGAATGGGCTGGTCTGGTCAGGCGATGACAAAAAGCTGGTTTACTCGCTGAATAAGGGCAGAGGTGCAGACGAACTGGATCAGGTCACGGTGGCAAATGGTTCTGTGCAGCGGCTTGTCTTCGAAGGCGCAGCGCTGCGGCCGACAATGTCACCAGGAGCACGCAGGCTGGCCTTTGAGTCTATTTCGGTGAGCTCCAACATCTGGCGCAGAGACCTGCTGCACCCGCGAGCGCCGGCCGTAGAACTGCTGCCATCATCACGCACGCAGTACGACGCGCAATACTCTCCAGACGGAAGGCGCATAGCGTTCGCATCCTTACGTGCGGGGGTGCAAGGGGTCTGGATCAGCAAGGAAGACGGCAGCGAACTGCTGGAGATTTCGAACCCGCAAGATATGAGTGGCAGTCCGCAATGGTCCCCGGATGGAAACAAGATCGCGTTTGACTCACGGCTCAAAGACGGCTGGGCGATATTTATCTCGGGCGTTTCCGATCAAAGGCCCAGGAAGCTGCTTACCACTCTCAACGACATCATTCGGCCGAGCTGGTCTCGTGATGGCAAATGGATCTACTTCGCATCCGACGAAGTGGGCAAAGCGGGCATTTATCGTTGCCCCGCTTCCGGGGGAACTGCCGTCCTGCTCTCCAAAGACACGGATGGATTTAGTCCACAGGAATCTTTCGACGGAAAGAAAGTTTACTTTGCCAGTCACGACGACCAGGCAACTGTGATGGAAGCGGCCCTGCCTGGACAGCCCACTTCAGAATTTGCAGTGCATGGAATGCCTCTTGTGAGTGACGCCCGTCTCTGGACGCTGTCTCCAGGCGGCATCTATTTTGTGCCTGCGGAGAATGCGCGATCGCTGCGATACTTCGACTTCTTCAGTAAGCAGGTGCGGCCAATCTTCGCGTTCGATAATGCGCTCGGCACAGGTATTTCGGTGTCCGCCGACGGCCACTGGCTTCTTTATTCCCAGGATCAGTCTGTCAGCGGCGACATAATGCTTGTCGATCACTTTCCCTAGCCATCGCTCGATGAGAGCAGAGCGGGTATGCCGGGATCGACAGTGAGCAGACCTGCAGTTTGCCGCCCTGAAATGATCAAACCGCCAGCTAGCTCTTCCCATTCCCAGCGATGCGCTGGCCAACGTTCAATTTGATTCCACTTTGCGAATCGGTCACTTTTCGTCTTTCACTTGGTTTGTCAACTAGGTTTGTCACTTGGTCTTCGTCCAGCCTCAGTCATCGGTCGAACGTTACCCTTGCTTGCGCTCACACGACAGTTCCTTTTGCTCAACAGGAAATCCCGGGAAGCGTAATCCAATGACCTGCGGTTTTTGCCAGCTTCACGTTGGACTCTAAAGCCCTTTCCTTTGTTTGTTCACAACTGCCGGGCTAAAGTCACGCCCTGATACAGTAAAGGATCGCCATGACCTACAACAAACCGACTCGCGGACGATGCAACCTAGGCATTACGATGACCTTGCTTCTTGGCGCGGCAGCGGCTGCTTTCGCCCAGGCGGCACAGCATTCTACCGCCCCCATTCCCAGTATTGCGCACACCGATGGGCGCTATGCCCTGATGGTGGACGGTACGCCGTACCTGGAGCTCGGAGCGCAGATCCACAACTCAAGTGCGTGGCCGTCAACCATGCCGGCAGTCTGGGCGGCCATTGAAGCCATCAACGCCAACACGATGGAAGCACCCGTGTACTGGGAAGCGATGGAACCAGAGCAGGGACACTTCGACTTCTCGCAGGTAGACATGCTGGTTGACCAATCCCGGCAACATGGTGTGCGGCTCGTGCTGCTCTGGTTCGGAACCTGGAAGAACGGAAGCGGGCACTACATACCGCAGTGGATGAAGCAGGACGGCGCCAGGTATCCTCATTTGATCCTGGAGGGAGGACGTTCCGTTGATTCGTTGTCACCGCACGCGCCAGCGACGCTTGAGGCGGATAAGTACGCATTTTCGCGATTGATGCAACACCTCAAAGCCAAGGACCCGCAACGCACCGTCATCATGGTGCAGGTCGAGAATGAGACGGGTGTCTATGGTGCTGTCCGCGACCACTCTGCGGCGGCAGAGGCCCTCTTTCACCAGAATGTACCTGCTGCTGTACTCAAAAGCATGGGCAAAGAGCAGCAGGGGTCCTGGTCGCAGGTCTTCGGGCAAGAAGCCGATGGATTTTTCCAATCATGGGCAGTGGCCACCTACGTTAACGCCGTTGCTGCTGCCGGCAAGGCGGAGTATGACATCCCGATGTATACCAACGCTGCCTTGCGAGATCCTCTCCACTTTGGCAAGCAGGGAAACTGGGAAAGTGGTGGTCCCACGGATGATGTTCTTCCCATCTGGAAGGCGGTTGCGCCGGCAATTGACATCCTTGCTCCGGACATCTATCTCTCCGATCATGCACGCTATACCAAAGTCCTTGATTTATATGCGACGAACGACAATGCCCTGTTGGTGCCGGAAACAGGGAACCAGCCCGACTTTGCCCGCTATTGTTTCGCGGCCATTGGTCACGGTGCGCTTGGGTGGGCGCCCTTTGGGGTAGACCAGTCCCCTGACTTAACCCTCAGCGCTGCCGAAAAGTTCACCCGGGAGAGTGCCAGACAACAATTCGCATACAACTTCGACGTATTGCGACCGATGGACCGTCTCATCGCGCGCCTCAATTTCGAGGGAAAGGTGAAGGGGAGCGCTGAAGATGAGAGTGTCCATTCCGAGCGCCTGAATTTTGGCGAATGGACGGCCGTGGTCTCCTACGGTCTACCAGCCTTCGGTATGGGGAAAGCTCCGCAAGGCAATCAGCAGCCGCACGGAGAAGCCCTGATAGCAGAACTCGGACCAGGCGAGTATCTCGTGGCAGGCTATGCCGCTCGCATCGATTTCGAACCGGCAGCAAAATCAGCAGGTGCGCAGAGACAATTCCTCACTGTTGAAGAAGGATCCTACACCGCAGGGAAGTGGACGCGTGCGCGTATCTTAAACGGAGATGAGACAGACTATGGTCTGAACTTCACGACCAGTCCGCGCGTTCTCCGCGTTACCCTCGCAACCTACTAAAAGTCACGCCTTGGCGTTAGGTTTGCGCTTTCTCATGCGACCCGGTCCACTACTTCTTGGCCTCTGTGTGCGGTGGGAAAAGAAAGCTAACAGCAGGGCCGAAAAGGTCGCTCCAATACCTGGCCAGATGGCCGGCATATTGCTTTCGTGTCTGATCGCTCCGTGTACCACGAATCACATTCAGGGAATAAGTGATAGCATGATATCACTTAGAGGTGAAGGTGTGGCCCAACTTCTGGTTCGGAATCTGGAAAGCCAGCTCAAAGAACGCTTACAGCGGCGCGCAAAACATCATGGCCGGAGTATGGAGGAGGAAGCGAGAGAAATTCTGCGAAATGCTCTGCGAGACTCGGGCGTCTCCGCCAGCGGATTAGGAACAGAGATTGCGGCGCTGTTTGCCGACAGCGGGCTGGAAGAAGAAATCTCGGAGCTGCGGGGCTACAAAGTCAAGCCCGCGGCTTTTCGGTCGTGATTCTTCTCGACACGAATGTGCTCTCGGCACTGATGCAACACAAGCCGGATTTGGCGGTGATTCGATGGCTGGATGGGCAACCGCGCACCTCTGTGTGGACCACGGCGATTACCGTCTTCGAGATTCGCTTCGGATTGCAATCTATGCCGGCCGGCAAGCGGCGATTGCTGCTGCTGGGGACGTTTGACCGCGTTGTGGCGGAGTTGATCCAACAGCGGATCGCCCCTTTCGACAACGCCGCCGCCCAACAGGCTGCCGATCTCATGGCAGTACGGCAGAAGAACGGCCGGACCGGGGATTTACGAGATACGATGATTGCCGGGATCACGCTCGCCACGCATGCAACCCTTGCGACACGAAACCTCAAGCATTTCGAGGAGATCTCCTCCGTGGTGGTGAACCCATGGAGCAAATGATTTTGCTCGTGATTTGCTCCGTCTGGAAGGTGTGAAAGATTTGAAGCAGCAACGGCTTGAATTCGGAGCATAGAAGGAAGTCAGGGAGCCTGCGCAGTGTTAGGCGGCAGCGACAGCGGCGATTGCACGAGCAAGCGTGGCGTGTGCTGAAGAGCCGGATAACGTTGTAAGTTAGGCATACCAAGGTAGCTTCCCCGTTCTGCTTCCCCCAGGTGTCGCAAGCGCATGCCACCAGCATCGAAGTTGAAAACGCAAAGTGGTAGAGTGACCTAGATTAGGGGGACAGGGTGAAAGATGGACTGGCGTTGGTCTTAGTACTTGCTATGTCGCCAACGGGACGAATGGTCAACGCGCAGCAAGCTACGCCGCAGGCAAGTAGCCTCCGGCGCCACTATATCGAGGGCGCGGTCTCTCACTACATCATGACCGGAAATAACGACGGCTGGCAGTACGCCATTCACGCTACAGATCGTGTGATGCGGGATGCACGAGGCCGGTACTATGAAGAAATTGCATGGTCGGACCTTGACTCCAACGCGCATCAGGCTCTTACTCCGGCAAGCACCCAGTTGCGCCAGACCGTTTCACTGGACGACCCTGCTTCGTACATGAAGATGCCTGACTTAGCTAGTGTTCAGCCTTTGCTCGTTGGACCTATCACCGATACATTAACCATCTACGCCGATCTTCTGCTCGCATTGCAGGCAAATCTTACGCAGCCAGGACAGAGCACCTATATCTCGCGCGCGACGCCAAACTCCTGGGCGGACGGGCAACGTGTTCTGGTCGGTCAGGACGCGGTCGATTTCTCGATCAAAATTGAGGCGACAGATCCGGGCGAACATACCGAAACACTGCTGGTAAAGCATGTGCCACCGCCGGCGTTGCACGTTCTTCTGCCGGCGAAGTGGATGCAAGGGCAATCAGCGCCCCCCAATTTCGTCCAGGTCTCCAGGGAAGGTGAGGGTTTTAATGCGGAAACAGGCAAGGAGACGTTTGACGTGCGCCTGGTCGTGGACAGTCGCGATGGCCACATCATTTCAGCAGCCCTGCACAACCCCGTGGCGCTCAAAACGCGTGCCTGCAAAGACCGCGAATTGACGCAATGCGGGCCGGAAACTTCAAAAGCCACCCTGCGGGAAATCACCTGGAAGCTTTTGCCTTAGCCCGCGCTTCGATCCGCGTTGCCATCGCTGCGGCGCTGGACAACATCCAAGCCGCCATGCGCTCCACTCCAATTACCCGTAACTCCATCAAGCTGACGATTGAAACAATCACGCAGCGGAGTGCGGTGCATTCGGTGACTCAGAGCGCACAAAAAATCTACCCGGCGCCGCAATACCATTTTGTTGCCGTTTTCACCGGGGGGGCGGTTATAACGCGGATTCGACTTCGCCAAACGCAATCATGGCAGACATAACTATTCCCAAATTGAGGAAGGCTTCCACTCATCGCGGGGTAGCTCACCGCTGATCCGCGACGGCAACGCACTTCCTTAGTACTTACGAATTTTCCGGTAGACATCGGTGACAATCGGAGGAACCAGCGAGCGAACAAATCTCTTGCAGCGAATAATGATCTTCACTGAATTGAGACCAGGGCGCTCCTGGAAGGCAACCTCGTGCCGATGCGTAAGAGCCGGATCCTCCTCCGGACGCCCATTTGAGTAGTAGTAGGTGGCAATCGACTTGCGATTGCGCTCTGGTGGGCACATCAGCGGCTGCGGGTGGCCATGAAAGGAAACACTCGTAGTGCTAAAAATAGCGCAGCGATTGAAGATCGGCAAAATGCGCTGCTCCGCCCGCTCTACTTCGCGATCCCAGAGCTCGAAATGGCCGCCATAGCTCTCTTGCCAGTCCTTGTTCAGGTAAACGAGAACGTTGATGCGGCGGTCTAACCGAAGCTGTTTGTGGTAGCTGAAGTCCGCATGGACTTCCAGCAGGCCGCCCGGACGAATCTGGTGCAGGCCGCCGCCTACAAAATATGGGTCAGGCAGAGCTCCTTCAATCCCCGTGAGCTTCTCCAGAAACTGCAACATGGGCCGGGAGTTCAGAAAGTAGAGAACGTCCCGAATCGATTCCGGCAGCTTCTCCGCCGCATCAAATGCCAGTTTCTTACGCTGATTTACGTCCGTGTGAGCAAACCAGTCCCTTTCCTGGGGTTCGGGAAAGTCCCGAAGGGCAGCCTCGGCGACATCTGCCGGGAGAAAGTCATCGAAGTAAATATGAGGAAAGGGGTGATTCGCCTGGTAGCGCTCAGCGTTGTCCCGGGCAAGCGTTTCCAGCTTTGATGTGAATTGGTCGCTTAACAGAAGGTTCAGGACGCGGGGCCGCGATACATGTACGTCGCTTGCTCGCCCCAGACCTTGCACAAGTTCAGTCATTCAGTTACACCCTGTCAGCAGCTCACACCCTGCGAAAAAGTGACCATAACACGATTAGGTCGGTAATTTCCAGCTGCAATATCGCACCATCCTACCCGGCAGTGCCTGTGCATTCATGTCTCCCATCGGTGGTGGTAGTATGGCACATTCAATCAGTCCTTTTATCTTATGAAATTGAGTACCGCCTTTGCGAAACGTATCCCCTGAAGGAATCGTCATCAACTTCTGGCGCCGCGCCCTTACGCTGCTTAGCATCCCGCTCATTCTTCGTACGTATTTCGATGTGGAGACTGGCAGTGCGTATGGCGTCGGTCGTTGGACCAAGATCTCGATCGTTCGCAAAATGGCCCGCAACAATCGTAGGATTGTAACGGCCTCTCATTTTCTTGAGCACTTGATCATGGCCACGCAAATTCTGCGCATACCGCCCTCGGTGAACGGGAGCGTAGTGGAATGCGGATCATTTAAGGGCGGCAGTGCGGCCAATCTATCCCTGGTATGCGACCTGTGCAATCGCAAGCTTGAAATTTTCGATTCATTCGCGGGCCTGCCGCATCCTTCTGCCAGTGACACAAGTCATTCACTGGTCAATCTACAAGAGATACACACCTACGGCAAAGGGGCTTATCGCGGCGCCTTGCCAGAGGTACAGGGAAATATAACCAGGTACGGCAAAATAGCTGCTTGCCACTTCAACGTCGGGTATTTCCAGGACACCTTGCCGCTTTTTTCTGATCAATGTGTGATGGTTTTCCTGGACGTCGACCTCGTGGATTCGCTCAAGACCTGTTTCACTTATCTTTGGCCGCTACTCCAGGATGGCGGTTACTTATTTACACACGAAGCACACCATATGGAAATTGCTGATTTGTTTTTCGACAAGGATTGGTGGGGAGCAAAGATGGGGAGCCGGGCACCCGGGCTGATAGGTGCTGGCACAGGTCTTGGATTGCTTCCGAGCGCGGGTGGTTATGGAAGCGCTCTCGGCTATACCATCAAAAATGCAAGTACCGAGACTTTCGATCGGAAGATCGGTTAACGTCCGTCGATCCGCTCTACTTTTCAGCACCGGGACGGGCGGAGACGCTATTGGGAGGAAGATACCGGGTTGGCCGCCCGGGTGGCCAGCAATTCGATTTCGCCGGTCATCACGTGTGCATGCAGCCCATATTCGCCATTCGCCACAGTCTTCTTGAAGCTGCGAAAGAAACCTCCACTGTCCGCGCCGTAAGCGGAGGCTTTCACCTCGCCAATACTCACCGACAGGTCAACGCTGCGGTAGTCCCAGGGCCGCGCCGAGTATATGGAAATTTGACCTGCATAAAGATCGATATCTTTGTCGCCGACGATCTCATTCACGGTCACTTGCCCTGCGGCCATTCTGACCCGCAGGCTGGTTTTGCGCGGCACCTCAATGCGGATCTTGAGATTGTTGTTTCCGAGTGTACTGCCGTTGACGGCCAACTTGCGATCATCCTGGTTGCCTGAGAGCTTGATACGAACCTGGCCCGCGCTTGCGGCACCACTGCCGGTGCACGTTACCCGAATCGCTTCCTCGCTGGTACCGATCACCTCGAGCCCCGCTGGCCGCGAATCGATCGTGAGCACCGCGTGTGAGCTCAGCGGCGCTTCTAGCCTTTGACCACAGTTCGCCTCAGTTTGGGCGTAAGCGGCCAGACTGAAGACAATCAACGCAATTCCAGTCGCAACACGTAGAGTGTTCATACCAGTGCGTACGCGCCGGGTTGCGCAAAGGTTCCGTCAATCCGGGAAGACACGCGCAGACCAGTCGGCACAAGAATGTTCGCTTGTGGCAGCTCGCCTTGGGCCCCCAGCGGAGCCTAAGCAACCCTTGACCACAGCGCCGGGTGTAGCACGAATATGGTCCGGCGCTATGGTCAGAATACCCTCCCTGCGGGGCTTGCTTCATGGGGGAGTTACTTTGTGATGCCCACCAGAAAGGGGAGTGCTGGGGCTCCATCCAAGCTCCGGCCCGCTGCTCGGCGTAATGAAGCAACGGCAGTCGAAAAGGTGCTCCCGGCTTCCCGTCAGCAGAGTTAGTCTTTGCTCGCCGGGAACAGAAGTCATCACCAGGTCGTCGGTGCGATATGGAGATGTGCCGGTGAATTGTATGCGGACTTGTCCCGGTACATCGCTCCGGTACACCACTGTATCGCCGACAATCATGTCAGGAATCGGAGTGGGCGGGAAGGCATTGCTGCCCTCGAGGCGAATCAGGATCTCGTGATGTCTTGAGGGTGGATTGGTTAATGGAGGAATGGCTGCATCGAGCGTAGACATAGTGGTCACCTTCTTCCTTCTATCTCAGGTACTACTTTGATAAAGCGTGGATCTCGGCGAAAGTCCGCCAGGTCTGGCTGGCGATTTATCTCCTGCAGGAAATCCGGTCCAGCCAGGCCGAGAACCCTGATCGCCTGGTCCCGTTGGCCCAATGATTCAAAGGTCAACACGGCGCTGAGAATTACCTTGGTGTCAGCCGGCGATAGTTCCAACGCCTGGCTTACCTCATCCTCTGCTCGCTTTCTGTCACCAAGGCGAGTGGCCAGCAATGCAACATAAGCCCGTGTCAGCCCAAGACGCGGATTACCCCGCAGTTCGGTCAGGGCCAGATCCAATGCCTTACTGTAAGCCGCCCGGGCTTCGCCCGAATGCCCCAATCGGCGATCGGAGTCTCCAAGATTCAACCAGTACAAATAATCGCCCCCGTCCATTGCAACCGCGCGCGTATAGTACTCCACCGCATCCCTGTCCCGCTTCTGATACGCCCTGATCGCGCCCAGATTGTTCCACGCGGGGGCTGTTTCGCGAAGCTGCAGAGAGGTACGCAGGGCTTGTTCTGCTGGCTGATCCTGACCAAGGTCGCTCAACGCTCCGGCCAGGTCCGTGTACGCCTGAAAAAGACCTGGCGCTCGATCAATCGCTTTTTGAAATTGCTCGGCTGCGGCACGATACTCGCCACGGTAGTAATAAAACCCGCCCAGCTTCTGGTATGGCTTGTAATAGTCAGGCTCAAGGGCAATCGCCTTCCGATAAGCCGCGATCGCCTTCTCGTACATATCCAATTTGTAATAGACACTGGCGCTGCGCAGATAGGCATCAGGGTTGCCGGGTTCCAGATCCTGAACCCGGCGATAATTTTCCAGCGCCTTTTCGTATTGCCCGGTGGTTTGGTGGAAGAGGCCGCCGGCCAGCAAAACGCTGATTGAATCCGGGTTAAGGCTTTCTGCGGCATGCAGGAAGCGCTGGGCATCTTCGATGGAACCATCTGCTGCGGTTCCTTCAAACTTCATCAGTTCCGCTTCGGTGAGAGCCGCCAGCGGCAAGGGAGAGCGCGGGCTGGCACAGGCCGCCTGCTCAAATAGCGGAATCGCTTCGCCCACGTCCTGGTCGCTCTTTCGCATCAGGTACAGTCCGCGGTCATACAGTGCGGTAGCTTCGGCAGACAGTGTCTCCACCGCCGCAGGACCGCTCAGATGGAGAGCCGCGGAAACAAGGCCCGTCAGCGCTTCTGGCATGCTGCCGACCGTCGCGGCCGTGTACCTTGCGGAGATCTGCCGTACCGGCACCAGGGTACTAAGGTCGATCAGCGAGGCATCCATTGCCAACTCGGCGCCATCGCGACGCACCCGTGTCTGCAGCGCGTGCGTCGCGTGCAGCACCTGACTTGCCAGGGCTGCGGTGCTCACCTGGTCACTGGCTGCTTCCGAAGCGCTCATGACGGCCATCGATTGATGCCCATTGCGCAAGTGCCCGAGGCGATCGGACACATCCTGCAATACGCCCCCGGCCATTGCCGCTGTTTCAGGGGACGCTTCCGCGGGAAGGACCGCCAGGCGAACACTGGGTGGTGGCCAGATGGTGTCGCGCAGCCAACCGCGAACCTGCGGCAATGCCAGGCTGCTCGCAACCACCAGCACTATCGCAACCAGGGGCATCTTCCGTAACGGCTTCCGTCTAAGAGCGGAAAGAACCAGTGCCGCATCTGCTGGACGATCCTGTGGAAGCGGCCTGAGGCATTCCAGCAGCACGCGATCCCATTGCGGTCCGAGGCCCTTCGTTAGCGTGCTGGGCAGAGTTGGACGGCTGACGAGCGAGTCCGCATCTTCGGCAAACGGTGGCTGCCCGCATACCATTTCATACAGCACCACGCCTAGAGCGTAGATGTCTGATGCTTTCGAGGCCTTTTCTCCACGCCACAACTCCGGCGCCATGTAGCCTGGCGTTCCTCCCAGTTCACCTGATTCGCTTGCATCGCAAGCCAGACCAAAATCGGTAATCACCGCGCGCACGCCGTGCGTCCCAGGGCACACGAAGACGTTGGCGCTCTTAAGATCGCGATGCAGCACATCGCTGCGATGGGCTTCTGATACACCAGCGCACAATTGGCAGGCAATGGTGAGCGCTTCCAGGTGCGAAGGTTTCCCCTGGACCTCCAGCCGTGTCGATAACGTTTCGCCTTCCAGCAACTCCATCGTCAGAAAGTCGATCGCACCATGACTGGTCTGGGTGGTATGAATTTCATTCACCAGGCAGACGTGCGGATGGCGCACTTTCAAAGCGCTTTCGAGTTCGGGAGACAACAGGCGATGAAAGCCGGGCTTCGCCGACTTGATGGCAATCCGCTGTTGACGCTTGCGGTCAACCGCCTCGTACACCACCCCCATGCCGCCCTCGCCGATCTCCCGGACTATCTCGAACCGCTCCGAAATAAGCTGCCCGGCAAAAACGGACGTGGATACTTTTTGGGAGCAATTGCCGGCGCCAGCAGAAAGCTGCCCATGCGTTCTTCGCAGCGCACCGCGTTCAGCGCCTCCTGATACAGGCTCTGATCGTCAACACAGCGAACCGCAGGTAGGAGTTGCGCTTTACCGGGGGCTGCCGGAGAGCCATGGCGACGATCTCCGCCACACGGTCCTCGTTTTCGGCGCTGTTGACCATGTTGCTCTGACTCATGGGCTGATCGCCCATGCTACCGGACTCGATCAAACAACCAGGTCCTTGCCGCGGCCCACTCGCGTTCTACAGAACGCGGACTCATCTGCAGAACCGCGGCGATCTGCTCCACAGACAAGCCTCCGAAGTAACGCATCTCGACGACCTTGGCCTGGCGCGCATTTTCTTTTTCCAGTTCATTGAGTGCGTCGTGCAGAGCCAGCATCTCGCTCGAGCGTGCCTCGGTAACAGCGACCCCTTCTTCAAGCTCCACCCGCTGCAGGTCGCCGCCTCTGCGGCCTGCGTTGTGAGCACGAGCATGGTCCACTAACACGTGACGCATGATGTTGGCCGCTACACCAATGAAGTGTTCCCGGCTTTGCCAGTCAATACGATCGCCCGTGAGCCGCAGATAGGTCTCGTTGATAAGTGCTGTGGGCTGTAGGGTGTGCCCGGCCCGCTCTCGCCGCATATAAGTCGCGGCCAGCCTGTGTAACTCGTTGTAAATCAGCGGCAAGAGTCTTTCGCCTGCGGCTGGGTCGCCGCCGCGCATAGCGTTCAGCAGAAGCGTTACTTCGCCCTTGTCTGCGCTCATAGCCGAGTCCGCCCAGGCTCTCATGGAGGATCATACGTTTATTTCTCCGGCGCTGGCGCGAATTCTCAAGCTTCTCCGCTTTATAGAGTGAAGGCGATCTGCTTAGGACGCCGACGAAACGGAGAAAACAAAATGAACCGCATACTTATCAAGACCCTCCTGACCGCAGCAACGCTGTTGGTTTCCGCAGGCGCTTTTGCCCAGGTTCTCGAACAAGCCACCATTCCTTTCGACTTCACAGTCGGGCAGCGCTCATTTCCCGCTGGCAACTACGTAGTCGTTCGCGTCGCACCGGGCATACTGGAAGTTCGTGGCTGGAAAGGCAAACAGTTGCTGCGGGCGGTGACTAACGTCTCACCCAATCAATTGGTGAGAGACAATCCCCACAAGCTCGTCTTTCATGTCTATAGCAATCAGTACTTCCTGAGCGAGATTCGCCCCGCGGTTGGGGAAGCCAGCGGTCGGCTTTGGCCTTCCGGGCTGGAGCGGCGCTTGCAGCAGGAGCAGGCAGCGGCCGGCAGTCAGCGAACTACTCAGGTCGCCCTAAGCCACTGATCCATTCACTCATAACTTCAGGCTCGACAAGCTGGCAGCTCGCCGGGCCTGACAATCGTGACACGTATGCTCACCTGGCTCTCATCATCCGGCCGTGAGAACGAGCTTTCCTCCCAAAGCTTCTTCTTCCGCCTCCCGGTGTGCTTCGCGTATCTGATCCATTGGCATCGTCTTTGCGATCGGGATGGCGAATTTACCTTCCACCGCATCCTCGGCCAATTGATACAGCCGTGATGCTTCCGGTTGGGCCATTGCTGGGGATTGCTTTCTTACAAGTCGAGCACCCTTGCCACCCCGAGCCCTCCACCCTCTAGTCGCCTATAACCTTCACCACTGCTCTACGTTGCGAGATCCGGGCGCCCACGAATCCGCCACGGTTTGAAACAGGGCCAGCGAGGGGACCCACATCTCCAGGAGGTCCTTTTCGGGGAAGAGAACTCCCCCCATTTCCCAGCGGCAGATCTGTCGTGTTACCGTGCGTACTGCAACCTGGTCCTTCAAGCGATAATCAGAGCTTCCGTGTGAAGTTCATGCTGAACACACTACTTGACTATTCCATAACCATACGGGCAGCGGTTCGTGGGGAACCTCGAACGGCTGCTCGATGAGAGATTCGCATGATGACAACGTGACCGCCAGCACTGATTCATTCCCGAACAGTAACGTGCCGTCCTACGCTTCATTGCCTGTGGAAAAGCCACAGTTACGCAACCAAACAAAGCCAGATTTGTCGTAACCAGGATCCTATGCGAAAACCAGCAGCCAACGAAGCTCAACGGCCAGTGCGCCACTCCCCTATGGAGCACCCAGGACACCAGTACCCCCAGGAAACAGCAGCTTTGCAGGAGCTTGCCCGGAGTTGCGGCCTGGTTGAGAAGATCAAATGGGGCAAACCGTGCTTCACGCTCGGGAACAAGAACATCGTCCTTATTCAGCGGTTTAACAACTACATCGCCCTGCTCTTCTTTAAAGGCGCCCTGCTGAAGGATTCCGGCAAGTTGCTTTTCCGCGTGGGGAAACACATGCAGGCGCCCCGCCAGCTACGGTTCGGTTCACTTGCCGATATCACTCGCCTGCGCTTGACCATCACGGCGTTCATCCAGCAGGCTATCGATTTAGAACAGTCGGGTGCCAGGGTCGCGTTGAAGAAAGTTTCGGATATCAAAGTTCCTGACGAGTTGCAAACCCGGCTCGAAGCAGAGCCTGCATTGAAGAAAGCCTTTGCCGCTCTAACACCAGGGCGGCAGAAGGGCTACATTTACCAGATTGCCGCTGCAAAACAATCGGCCACGCGGGCTTCCAGAGTGAGTAAATTTGTTCCATGGATTTTGGCTGGCAAGGGACTCAACGACTAGTTCTGCTGACTCGATGCGGTTCCCGTCACACGTTTGCTATGCGAGCGCCTACTCGATCTGCTCAAGACCGACATCGTCTACCCGAAGCCACTGAGTTGTGTCTTGTCCCCAAAATCCAACCCAGACTGTGATGGACGTGTTTGCCCCTGAGTTAAACGGAACTGCCAGTAACTGATAGTCAGGCGAATTCCCGAACGCCGTCTCGTTCACAATACCCTTGCCGGCAGCCTGCAGAACCCATATCACGTCGGTGGCGATGTGTCGGCCCCAAAATTGATATATTTCCCGAAACCTGCCTACACGGAAAAGGGGCGGCGGGCGAAGTATCAAGGTGTCTGCGTAATCGCAACTATTGTGGATACTAAGGGAAGGCCTCAACGGGTTCACGTAGTTCGTCACTTGGGCATGGGCCTGGACGAGAAGGCGATCGAAGCAGTGCGGCAGTACAAGTTCACGCCAGCCATGAAAGGGGGGAAGCCCGTCGATGTGGAGGTGCGGATTGAGGTTAATTTTAGGATCTACTGAGCAGTGTCCCTACTGTTTCGCCCGCGGCTTCTGCGCGGTGAGTGAAGGTGACGGGAGACACCTCAGTCCGTGGAGGAGCGGAGATCTCTGTTCTGTTCACCACTCACAGTCTAGTT
>CAZZVD010000098.1:0-16872 GCA_964657465.1 uncultured Acetobacteraceae bacterium
GCAGTCCGCGAGCGCGCCGGCATCATCGACGTCAGCACCCTGGGCAAGATCGAAGTCAAGGGCAGCGACGCTGGCGCTCTGCTCGACCTGGTATTCACCCACCGCTTTTCCGATCTGCCAATCGGCAGGGTGCGCTATTCCGTCCTGTGCGATGAGTTGGGGACCATCGTCGACGACGGAACCATTTCCCGCATGGAGGCGGATCGCTACTTCCTCACCACCACCACCGGCAATGCGGACTACGTGCAGCAATGGCTGGAGTGGTGGGCGGCGGCGAGCGGGATGAGAATCACTATCACCAACCTCACCGCCGGCGTAGCGTCCATCAATCTTGCTGGCCCACTGGCACGCAGTGTGCTCTCCCAGCTGACCCGTTGCGACCTTTCCTCAGCCGCCTTCCCCTACATGGCCTGGCGGCAAGCAGTGGTCGGGGCCATCCCGGCAACGATGATGCGCATCGGCTTTGTCGGCGAAATGGGTTGGGAAATCATGGTACCGGCTGAGTGCGGCGCGCATTTGTGGCAGCAGCTGTTACAAGCCGGTGCGCCGGTCGATCTGAGGCCATTCGGCATCGAGGCGCAACGCGTGCTGCGTCTCGAAAAGAAGCACATCGTCGTGGGGGTCGATACCGACGCCCTCAGCAACCCCTACGAAGCAGGCATGGCATGGGTAGCCAAACTCGACAAGCCAGATTTTATTGGCCGTGCTGCCCTCAAACGTCTGCAGCAAACCCCGCCTGAGCGCATGCTGGTTGGCTTTGCCATTGATGGCAAAGTGGCTCCTCCGGATGGCTCTCCCATCCTGTCGAATGGTCAGCCTGTTGGCTGGTCGACCAGTGTTCGCTATTCCTGGCATGCTAAACGGGTCATCGGCATGGGCTGGGTTCCCCCCACTATGGCTACCCAGGGAGCGAGCATCACGCTACGCTGCGATGCCATCGACTATCCTGCAAGCGTAGTGAGCGAAGTGTTTTACGATCCCAAAGGCGAACGGCTACACCAGTGAGCGAACCTCAACTGCAATCCGCGCTGCACAGCCGTCACCTCGAAGCCGGCGCCCACCTGAAGATAGTCTCGGGCTGGCAGATGCCCGCATGGTATGACCATGCACCCCCGCGCGAGTTGGAAGCCGTGCGGCAGGGTGTGGGCGTCTCCGATGCCAGCTATCTCACCAAGCTGGATCTGCGTGGGCCTGCCGGCGAACTACCCGCAGTGCCGCCTGTACGCGTTTGGGTGCTCACGCCAAACCATGCCCTGATGACCTCGCCGGAAAACATCGCCTTTGTTCCCTCGGCCTCGCTGACCGACGTGACGTCGCTCTACGGTGCGCTCCTGCTCGCCGGCCCCAGATCACGGGATGTGCTGCACAAGCTCACCACGCTGAACCTGCGCGATGAGGTATTCAGGAACGGAGCCGCTCGCCAGGCCCGCCTGGCGCATGTAAACGCGACTATTCTGCGGGTCGATAACGAGCACGTTCCCGGCTACCTGTTGCTCCACACACGCGACGTGCTTGAGCATGTCTGGCACGCCCTCCTCCATGCCGGCAAGGCCTTCGACGCTCGGCCCTTCGGCGTGACCGCCCAGCAAACCTGGCTGGGCACCGCATGAATCTCAGGCAAGCAGCACCCGTGATGTGGGCCGGCCAGGATCTTAAACCCACCTATGACGTCGCTATCATCGGCGCCGGCGTGCATGGTCTCGCGGCCGCATATTATCTGGGCAAGATCCACGGCGTACGCAATGTAGCTCTGCTCGAGAAGGGCTACATCGGCTGCGGCAACAGCACGCGCAACACCGCCATTCTGCGGTCGAACTATCGCACGTTTCCCGGGATCGCCTTTTACGACGCTTCCTTACGTCTGTACGAAGGGCTCACGGAAGATCTGGGTTGGCAGCTCGACTTCAATCAGAGCGGCCACTTCACGCTGGCCCACACCGATAGTTCGATTACCGGCCTGCGCATACGCGCCGAGAATAACCGGTTAATGGGTGTAGACAGCCACATGGTCGGCCGCGACGAACTGCGTCGCATGGTGCCCACCATGGACATGTCCGATCGCCCCCGCCTTCCCGTGCTCGCGGCCCTCTACCATCCACCGGGAGGCACCATCGGCCACGATGAAGTGGTCCAGGGATATGGCCACGCCTGCGACGCCATGGGCATCGAGGTCCATCAATTCACTGCAGTCACGGGACTCGATGTGGACCATCGCAAGGTCGTGCGCATTCGTACCACCCGCGGTGACGTATCAGCGGGTGCGGTGTTGAATGCAACGGCGGGTTGGGCAACCACCATCTCCGATATGGCTGGCGTCGCGCTTCCCATCGTCAGCCAGCCCCTGCAGGCGTGCGTCACCGAACTGATCGAACCATTCCTCAATCACGTGATCGTCTCTTCGAACCTTCACGTCTACGTGAGCCAAACCGCCAAGGGAGAACTGGTGATCGGCGCCGAGGTAGACCCTTACCAGACCTACTGCACCCGTTCGACGCTGCCGACCCTGGAACAAATGGCCACCTACACCCTGGAACTGTTCCCCCAACTCCATGGCATAAAGATCCTGCGGCAATGGGCGGGTGTGTGCGACATGACGCCGGACTACGCGCCGATCATGGGGCCCGCGATGGAGCTGGACAACTTCTTCATGGATGTCGGATGGGGCACCTGGGGCTTCAAAGCCGGACCGATTGCCGGCAAGTGCATGGCCGAGACCATCGCAACCCGCAAAACCGCGGCTCTGATTGAGCCATTTGCTCCGGCTCGCTTCGTCACCGGCCAACTCCTCGGAGAAAAAGCAGCCGCATCCGTCTCAACCTAAATTGCAGGGAGGTACAGCAGTGGCAAAGGATCTCAAGACAATGATCCACGAAAAGGGTATCGAGTACTTCCTCTGTTCGTTCGTCGAAATGAGCGGCATCCCCAAGGCCAAGCTCGTACCTGCCGCTGCACTCGATGACATGGTAGCCGAAGGAGCCGGTTTCGCCGGCTTTGCCGCCGGCAACGTGGGCCAGGGCCCCGCCGACCCTGACCTGGTGTGCATTCCTGACATGACAGCAATGGTTCAGCTACCCTGGCAGAAAGATACGGCATGGGTGCCTGGCATGCTCCAGGTCGAGAACCAGCCTTCCGCCTACTGCCCGCGCAGGATTCTGGCACGGCAACTGGAGATCGGGCGCAAACGCGGTTACGAATTGATGGTGGGCATGGAGCCCGAGTTCATGCTGCTCAAGCGCGATGCCGCCGGCGCCTGCCAGCCCTGGGACGCTTTGGATAACACCGCCAAGCCCTGTTACGACATGCGCTCCCTGCATCGCAATCTCGATCTGCTTAAAAAGCTCATGAGTTACATGCAGGAACTGGGTTGGGAGCCGTACGCCGCCGATCACGAAGACGCGAATTGCCAATTTGAAATCAACTGGAAATACGCCGCCGCTCTGACCACCTGCGACCGGCAGACCTTCTTTAAATGGATGGTAAAGATCCTGGCAGAGCAACAGGGGCTGCACGCTACCTTTATGCCCAAGCCCTTCGCGCACCTCACTGGAAACGGTTCGCATTGTCATCTGAGTTTGTCGGACAGCAAGAAGCAGAAAAACCTGTTCGCCAGCGGCAAAGATCCGCTCGGGCTTTCGCCCGAGGGGCGCTGGTTTATGGGTGGCTTGCTGCATCACGCGCCAGCACTGAGTGCGATCCTGGCGCCAACGGTGAACAGCTACAAGCGCCTGGTTAGGGGTGGTCCCCGTTCTGGCGCCACCTGGGCCCCCGTGTACATCACCTATGGCAGCGCCAACCGCACGCAGATGATTCGCGTACCCGGGCCCGGCCGCATTGAGAACCGCATGGTCGATGCAGTGGCCAATCCTTACCTGGCGTGCGCCGTCATGATGGCGGCTGGCCTCGATGGCATCGAACATCGCATCGATCCCGGGCCGCCCAGCGGTGAGGATCTCTACGCCCTTTCTCGTGAGAATTTAAGAGAACGCGGCATCAAGCACCTGCCAACCAACCTGCAGGCAGCCGTCGACGCGCTCGCCCAGGATGAAGTCGTGCGCGATGCCCTGGGAACGGTCTACGCCGATTACTACATCCAAAAGAAATCAGAAGAGTGGGAAAGCTATCACAACAGCGTAAGCCCCTGGGAACTGGACCAATACCTGAACATCCATTGAGCAGGCCATTGAGCAACGATCGCGATCAGC
Organism: uncultured Acetobacteraceae bacterium; assembly: GCA_964657465.1. Classification (GTDB taxonomy): domain Bacteria; phylum Acidobacteriota; class Terriglobia; order Terriglobales; family Acidobacteriaceae; genus PALSA-350. Next base: position 4,203 of record CAZZVD010000098.1, read on the forward strand.
CGCGCAGCGCCTGATCGAGATCCGCGATCAAATCCTCCGCATCTTCCAAACCAACCGAGAGGCGCAGCAGCGACTCGGGCGAACGGGTAAGCGCGCCTTCGGTGGAAGCCCGGTGTTCAATCAGCGAGTGGGTCCCGCCAAGGCTGGTAGCGCGCACAATCAGCTTCAGCCGCGCTATCGTCGCGAAGGCTTCCTGCCGCGCGCCATGGACTTCAAAAGAAAGCATGCCGCCGAAATCTTTCATCTGCCGGCTGGCAATCGCGTGACCCGGATCGTTGGGCAAGCCCGGGTAGTGCACCCGCGCCACCCCGGGGTGTGTCGACAAAAACTCGGCTACCTTGCGGGCGTTCTCGCAGTGCAGGCGCACGCGTGGCACCAGCGTCTGCAGGCCGCGCAGGGCCAGCCAGGAATCAAATGGCGACAGCACCGCCCCGCCAATCTGTTGAAACTCGCGAATGCGGTCGCCGAGCTCACTCTTTTGCCCCAGCACCACGACCCCGCCTAACACATCGGAGTGTCCGGAGAGATACTTGGTGAGCGCATGCACCACCAAATCAGCGCCAAGCTCAAGTGGCCGCTGCAGTACGGGCGTGGCAAAGGTGTTCTCGCACACCAGGGGAATCTGCAAACTCCGCGCCAGGTCGGCGACTGGCCGGATATCCACCACTTCAATCAGTGGGTTGGTCGGTGTCTCCAGCCACAACAGCCGCGTTTCCGGCCGGCATGCCTGACGCAATTCATCGATGTTGCGCATGTCCACGAACGAATGTTGCAACCCCCAACGGGCGAACATCCCGGTCACCAGCGCGCGCACGCCAAAATAAAGATCACGATGCAGGACCACATGATCGCGAGGAGAGAGGGCCTGAAACACAGCCAGGCTCGCCGCCATCCCAGACCCAAACGCTACGGCTCCCACGCCCCCTTCCAGATCGGCCACGCACTGCTCAAGAGAATGGCGGTTCGGGCTGTCGTGGCGGCTGTAGAAGTAATGACGGGAAAATTCTCCGTCAGGGTCGCGCTCGAACGTGGTGGATGTATAAAGCGGGGCTGCGACCGCGCCGGTCGCCGGGTCTACCTGCCTGCCCGAGTGGATGCTTTGTGTCTGTAGCCTGTATTTGCCGGAGTCCGAACTCATAGCAAAAGTCTATTACGGACCAACCCCGCAAGCCGCCAACGAACCAGGGTGCCCCATATCTCACGACGTTTTCCAGTCGGGAGATGTGGGAATTCACAGAACTCCACCAGCAACTCTCCCCATCTCACCATCTTCGTCAGAACCAACAGGGCAAAACCCGCCCACATCTCCCGGCTGGAAAACGCCGTGAGATATGGGGCACCCGGGGCAGTGGTGAAGTCCGCGCGCCTGATTGTTGTCGGGAGATGTGGGAATTCACAGAACCCCACCAACAACTCTCCCCATCTCACCACTCCGTCAGGAACCAAGAGGGCAAAACTCGCCGGCGCGGTGGTGAAGCCCGCACTCGAATCGCCCGACCTCTCGGCCCGACAACGGACTGGGGTGCCCCATATCTCACGACGTTTTGCAGTCGGGAGATGTGGGAATTCACAGAACCCCACCAGCAACCCTCCCCATCTCACCACTCCGTCAGAACCAACAGGGCAAAACCCGGAGCGTTCTTATGCCCATCGCAATCATCTGAATCCTAAAAGCAGGCACTCACTCAAATAAGCCGAGGAAACCACATGAAGCACTGGTCAATCCAGGACATCCCCCCGCAACATGGCAGACTCGCCGTCGTCACCGGGGCTACCGGCGGTCTCGGCCTCGAAACCGCTCTCCGCCTCGCGAGCGCTGGGGCCGAGGTTGTCCTGGCCGGCAGAAACGCCGAAAAGGGCCGCGCCGCGCTCGAACATGTCCGCCGTATCGCATCCAACGCAAACATCCGCTTCGCAATGCTCAATCTGGCCAGCCTTGCTTCCGTCCGCGCATTTGCCGCCGCGATGGTTGCAGAAGGACGCCCCTTGCATCTGCTGGTGAACAATGCCGGCGTGATGGATTTGCCAGAGCGCCGCCTGACCGAAGACGGATTTGAACTGCAGTTCGGCACCAATCACCTCGGTCACTTCGCGCTGACCGGCCTGCTGCTGCCACTGCTTACCGCAGCACAAGCTCCGCGCGTCGTAAACGTCAGCAGCATCGCGCATCGTGGCGGCAAAATCGACTTCACGAATCTGCAAGGCGAGCGCGACTACCGCTCGTGGCCGGCTTACCAACAATCGAAATTAGCCAACCTGCTCTTTACCTTTGAGCTGCAGCGCCACAGTGACGCGCAAGGATGGGGGCTGATGAGCAACGCCGCTCATCCCGGTGTGGCGCGCACCAACCTGATCGCGAATGGCCGTGGAACCCGCGGTCTAAGAGGCCTGGGCATGAAAGTAGTAGGTCCGCTGATCACTCACTCCGCAGCGCAGGGAGCACTGCCGCTCCTGTTCGCCGCAACCTCACCGGACGCGGTCACGGGCGGCTACTACGGCCCTAACGGCTTCCAGGAACTGAAAGGCGCCGTCGCCCCTGCAAAGGTAATGCCGCAGGCAAGGGACCAGGCCGTAGCCCGCAAACTCTGGCAGGTCTCCGAGCAGCTCACCGGACCCTTCGGCGAACCATCCATGAACAAGCAACTGCCGGAATAACATCGCTTCCCAGAAGAGCTCCGCCGCTGGTACCAAATGAGAAAGCGCACCCCGGATGGGTGCGCTTTCCTTTCAGGTGTTCATGCAAACACCTTTCCCCTTACGGAGAGAACGTCCATGGTTAACTGCCCTCGTGCACCACAACCTTCTTGCGCTTCACCGGCGCTGGCGCCGGCGGAGCTGCAGGAGACACGCTGGAAGCAGTCGCCGGCGGGGCCGCTACCGCTGCTGCCGGTGCTGCCGGTGTGGCAGAAGCGGTTGCTGCGGGTGCAGGGGCCACGATAGCCGCCGAAGGCTTGGCTAGTGGGGCAACAACTGCCGGGCTAGCAACCGCCGGCGCAGCGGTCGCCAACGTGGTGGGTGCTGTCTTGTGCCTCGATTTACCCTTGGCATTGCGCAACGGCGCCGGGGCGGTTGCGGGGGTTGTGCCGGCCAACCACAACTGGGCTGCATGCACCACCGGGTCACTGCTCTCTGCCGGAATGTTGGCGACAGAAGGGAACACTTCGTCCGGCGTAAAACCATCCGGGTACGATTTGCCGGAGCGATCCGCATCGATCGCCGTCGTCAGGTAAAGCTCTGCGCCGTCATCCAGCTTGAAGGGCTGCACAGCCGTCGATTTGCCCGCCGTGTGCGATCCAAAGAACCGCGTGTTGGCGCGCCCATGGAAAGCAATCGTGATCGCCTCGGCGGAACTCGCTGTGCTGCTATCCACCAGGATAGCCACTGGCGCGGTCGGATTCACCCCGTTCAGCACCGGAGCCTCGTCCAGCGTCAGCGAGACTGTTTCGATACCCGCGGGATTGCGCGTGCCCGTCTTGCCGTCCTGATAAAACCAGTTCACATTGCCATCAGCCGCAACGAACGAGCCCACCACACCGTCCCCAAGGATAGGACCAATGCCGGTCAACATGGGCCACATGTTGCCCCCCGTGTTTCCCCGCAGGTCGATGATCCAGCCCTTCGGGTTCTGCGTCGAAAGGTCGGTCAGGATGCGGCGAACGTCGGCCGCATACAGCAGCACCCCGTCACTGTCTTTTGCCGAGCAGCGAGGCAACACAACGTAACCGAAATTGTTACCTTGCATCGTGACGATATGGCCTTCCGGCAAGCGCCGGACCGTGAACCCCGTGGGCGTGGATGCTTCCGTCCTTACCCCGGTCGGCGCCTTCTCCTGCGCTTCTTTCTCAGCCTGCTGCATCAGCGCAATCTGATCGGGATAAAGACCGGGTGGCAGCCGAAGATGGCTTCCCGTATCGCCCAACTGCACGAGTGTCCAATAAATGGCCGGGTATGTGTCGATAGGGTTGAAGGCGCCGCCCGCGCGTTTGAACGCTTCGGTGCGGAGCGCCACCCAGTCGACGCCCTGACCACGCAACGCATGTTGCCGCATAATGTCGATGGCGTTGTCCAGGAATGCCGCGGCATCCGACGAGATCGCGGTCGGACTTTGCTGCGGGTGGGGGATGGACTTCTTACCAGCCAGGCCGATCGCCGGGCTGAGGAAGAACAACGAGCATGCGAGAATGCGTCTTTGGTGCTTCATGGCAGAGCAAGGCTAGCACCCGTTGGTACCCAATTTGATCGCACAAAGGTTGCAGACTTAGCATCTTGCGGGCCGCACGCCAACTTACAAAAGTTGTAGCGGCAACCGGCGCAGTTGCACATCGCGAGCTCTTGGAAAGCCCGGCCCACATTCCGCAGGGGTTAGCGGCTGCTGGGCAAACTAAAATCCACACCGGCTGCGCGGTTTGCTTTTAGCGTAGCTGGCAGGTCGAGCGTGTCGAGCGGAATTTCCCGGCGGGTGTCGCCGTCCAGAGCCCACAGGGTAGCCCCGGTCAGTGCGTAATTATGCACCAGCTGGTTCGCTCTGCCATCTTTGAAAACCAGTGTCGTCGCGGGCTGAGCCGCGGGCTGAACACGGACCGGCGCGGCGGATGGAGCCTCCGGGAGGTGCGGACCAAAATTCGCATTTGCAGGACCCTGATACAGCGGCCGGTAAAGCTGCGTGGCGTTCTCAGTCACCTGAGGGTCAGCAGCCACTCCCGCATTCTCATTCCCGTCCGAGTTCACTCCCTCGGGCCCCGGGTTGCTTGCCCCGCCCTCATCATATCCAGAATACCCAGACGCGATGCTGTTACCAGCCGGGATTCCGTACCCAAATGAAAGCAGTCCCGGATAAACATATGGGTAGCCATCGCGCGCATGGTTTCCATGCCCATTGCCATCATGCGCATGCCCGCCGTGCTCATTTCCGTGCTGCGCGCCGTTGCCCGCCCGGACAGCATTGCCGGGGGCCGCGCCTCCCTCCCACGAAGGCCAGTGGCCCGCGCGTCCAATCGGCGCAGCCTGGTCTGGCTGCGCGTGGTTAGGGGATGGAAGCCCCGCTGGCGGGGTAACTATCCGGGGAGCCCCGGAGAAGGCAGGAGAGCGTATACCCACGACGCCCATGTGAGAAATGCCGGTGGGCGCGCCTGCCCCGGTTTGCTGGGACAACAAACCGGGCGTAGTCCCAGGCATGACCCCGAGCGCGAAAAGTGACGCAAGAACAAGACCGGCCTGGAGACGCCCCGATTGCATACGCCATTTTAAACGATCAACAAGCGGGGAACGATGCATCCCAGTACCCTTATTCGATCACCGTCAGCCGATTTAACTCTGCCATGGTCGACCGCTTCGAGGGCGCCGGCCAAACCGGCATCGCAAGCTCCGGCATCGGCTGCGAGATAAAGAACTTGCGCGTATACCGCGAAAGCCACCGGGCCCCGGAATTTGCCTTCTTGCGCCGCGCACTGTCCGTGCTGATCCCGGTGCCGGCGTACATCTTGCGATACAGTTTGGAAAGAAACACAAACGCAAGCCGCGCGCGCAGGTTTGGTGTCACCTCCGAGCGCGCCCAGGTATTGGGCAAGCTGTAGAAGCTGTCCCACACACCCTGAGTACGATCACTGATCTCCTGCGAGCTCATCAGCGGATGCGGCATGAACATCTTGGGCCGCGTGGCCGCCGGAATCAGCCAGAACCGTGTCAGGGGAATCCCATCCACATAAACCGGCGCTTTCTCCTGCTCTTTCTCCCAGCGCAGGAAATCGACTGTCCCCGGAAAGGGTGTCAACATCACAAATTGCGCAAACGCCAGGCCCGCTCTCGCGGCCAGATCAGCCGTTGCCTTGAACGTCTCCGGCTTGTCTGAAGGAAGGCCAAAGATAAACGAACCCAGCATGTGCAGCCCATGCTCACGGAAGGTCTGCAGCTGCCTTACCAGGCCCTCCCCCGACAGGTTGAATTCCTTGAATACCGATTTCAAGCCTTCCGGAGTGACCGCCTCAATCCCCACCAGTGCGCCCTTGATGTTGGCCTTCCGCATGGCGTCGAGGTACTCGGGGTCTTCTGCAGACTCCATCGTGATCTGGGTGAAGAACACCATGTTCTTGGGCAGCTTGGCGAGCTCTGCCATGAGCGCAAATTTATCCCCGCGGATCTGCTCCAGTTCGGCCAGCTTGGCAAAGTTCTTCTGCTCGCGGGCCAGCCGCAAGTCCGTAAGGGTCACAGGATAGAAGTTGTCGTCTGCCAGTGCGATGAACCGGAAACCCTTCCGCCGCAAAGAAACGATCTCTTCGATTACCCCGGTGAAATCCCGCTGCCGCGGCTTCTGGCCGTCCGTGCGCCACACCGAACAAAACGAGCAGTGCTTAGGGCAGCCGCGCACCGTTTGCACCGAAGCCCACATGTATTTGTCAGGGGGCAACAGGTCCCACCGCGCAGCCACAAACTGGCTGGCATCGATTTTGCCGCCCTCGTAAATGCTGTCCGGGCTACCCTCCAGGCAGGCACGCAGCACATGTCCCCAGATCACGTCGCCATCGCCCTTGACCACGGAATGTGCCTGCCCCCGCTCCAGAGCCTCCTCTGGATAAAGCGTGGCGTGAATGCCCCCGTAGATCACCCAGGCGCCCCGGGCACGCGCCAACCGGCCCACTTCATAGCCGCGTAGCGCATTTCCCGTGTGGATGCCTATGCCGACCAGATCACCGCTTTGTATGCTCTCGGGGTCCAGTGGCTCCAGCGTCTCGTCCACAATGACAGGATCACCAAACGAGGCGGGCGTTGCCCCTGCCAGTACATACAGCCAACGGGGCGTGATTACCGCCGTGCCGAATGCATGGTCACTGGGATTAATAAGAAAAACAGCCATACGCGCTATATCCTTTTCCGGCGATAATTCGCCAATAGCAGTTGAACGTTCTCTAGCGAAGTGCCGGCATCTCTCAAAGAGAGAGCATCTTACGATGACAAGCAGTCGCTAGAGCTTCCCGAAAAGGAGCAGAAGAGATCACGTTTGGCAACGAAGTAAGACTAGCCGTTTAGTACCTTGTTTGTACAGGACTGGAGGCGTAATGTGGCGTAGTGTGCATCGAAGTGACACGCCCGTACGCGTGAAAAAAGACCAGAACCGCGCAAGAAAAAGGGCAGGAGCAGCCTGCTCTTCTGGCCCGGTCCAGTAACAAAGCCTACTGAGAAAAGTTCCGTACGTAGGTATCTTGTGGCAATCCCTCACGCCGCGCTTTGGCCAGCATCGCAAGCGCCCCCGGACGATCCATGGATCCACCCAGCGTGACCATGTAAACGTCACTGCCCGTCGGGTTAAAAACAGCCGCCTCCAGATCGGGATGTGCTCCCTGGATACGGGCGACCGAATCAGCGGCTTTTGTCTGGCCCCGGTAGGTGTAAACCACCACCCGCCAGATCGTACGGTGAGTCGAGCGTGGGCCTGCGACCGCACCCGCCGCCGCACCCACGCTTTCGGTGGCGGCAGCAGCATCCGCTACAGCGGCTGCCGGCCTGTGCGGACGGGCTTGCGCGGTCCCCGCCGAAGGCTTGCCAGCAGGTTTATTGACGGCGGGCGCCGGCGCCGTAGCTGCCACCGGCGACTGGCTGACCGCGGGTGCACCGGGGCTCGCCGCCGGACCAGCCTCCTCATGCGGGCGCAATAAATACCAGCCCAGCACGGCCAGGAGTATCACGGCGATGGCCCCGTACAGTGCCCACGGCTTCTGTCTGGCGCCTCGCGGTGTCGGCTCATAAGCATCCACAATCGGTGGCGCCGGCTCAGCCACCGGCAATGCGACAGGCGGCGCTACCGGCAGCGGTTGTGCATTCGCAGGTGGCCCTGGCGCCCTCGCCGGTGCAGCCGGGCGGGGCGGAGTTGCGGCCGCAGGGCGCGGAGTAGACGCAGGAGCGGGATGTGGCGTTGCGACGGCAGCCGATGCCACTACTTCCGCTTTCGCTACAGCCTTCACTACCGGCGGTTCCGTGTTGCGCACGAGGGGCGGCGCCGCGGCCGCCACGGGAGGCGCCGGTTTCAACGCGTTGGCGATCTGCGCCAGCGACCAGCGCCGGCTCAGCGCATTGCGCACAATCTCACCAAACGGCGCCGGAATCCGGTTCACCAGCGCATCGGTAGCATTCGCCGCTTTCCGTTGCGTAAACGCCTGGAACAACGTGCCGCCAATGCCGGCGACATCTTCAGCCTGGCTGCCGGCAGTCATTTGCAGGCAATCACTGCGCAGTTTCACGGTCTCTTGTGCGGCCAGCACGCTGGCCGCTTCCACGTGCCCATGCGACATACCTTTGCCGTGCACAGCTGTAAGCGCCCCCACCAGCGCTTCGGCCACCTCGCGACCTTCTTCCGCGGAAAGAGCCTGGATCTGCAACACATCCGACAGGCTTTGCTCGATCGGCTCCATCACCGCATACACCACCAGCGTGTTGTCGAGGCGTACCTGGCCAACCTGGTGGATCGTGACCAGGTTCGGGTGCTTCAGTTTCTGCGCTGCTTGCAACCGCGCGGTCACCTCATCTGCATCCGTAAGTGCTTCCGTCAGGCTGATCGTGGCCGGTCCCGCCTGGGGTGCGGGCGTTTCCGTTTCAAACCATGCGCTGCGGCCTTCAGACCGTACCAGGCGGCGCAAGGGAAATAGCCCGTCGATCGTTTGTCCTTCTAACTCGTTCCAAAACTGCATAGTGTCCTTGTATCCCGAAATCGGGGGAGGGGTAATGGGTCTTGCGGGCGAACCGGCAACCCTACCAGCTTAAACGAACCGTGCTGAATCGGGATTGACACATCAGTGCCACGCGCGCCGGGGGATATTTAATCCGGCTGCTGCAGCTTCGCCGTCAGGGAGGTCAGCGAAGCTCTGGGTGCAATCCATGCACCCAGCTTCCACTCAATCTGCAGATGCGCCGGCGAGCGGCGGGTCACAACTTAAGCAATGCGTTCGACGTTGCCTTTGGGCGCCTGGCTGGTCCGTGCCAACATCGCCATACCTTCGCGCGCCATCTCCCGTGCCATCCTGCGCAGCTCTTCCGGGCGCTCGTTGTGAATGTTGGTGAGTTGTTCAAGCGCAGCAGCCGCTCGTAATTTTGCAATCCCCTGAAATGCCGCATCGCCAGAATTGCCACAGGTATGCGAAATGCTGTCAGAGGTGATCCTGAAAACGTCATCGCCCTGGATCACAAAGGCTACAAAGTATTTTTCGGGCGAGGGGACGGGAGTTTGAGAGGCCATAACACTTCCTTTAATCTATGAAAACAAAAATTCATTGCAGCGCGGTCTCGCCGAGCGGGCCGAACACAACAACTATCTTTGGCATACTAGAAGCACGCTGGAAGATGCAAGTGGATTCGGCATACGGAACAGGAGAGGTAACGCTGGCCCGCGTTTTATTTCCGCCGCAAAACTTTGCTGAAAAAAGGAGCTCCCCACGTCCCGATTGCCAACACGCTCCCGAACAACACAACCGCATCGATACTCTCCCGTCCCTGCGGCGACCAATAATCATTCGCCAGGTTGAGCCAGAGGGCAAACTCATCGAGCGTCAGCGCCGCGCCCACACCGTACAGGATGGCAACCAGCCGGCTGGTGAATAGAGCGGTTGGCGTAAAGCCAGAGCCGGCCTCGTTCATGTACGCATAGCCTACGATCAGCAGCAGAAGAATGCCCCACACCAGGTGGTGGATATGCCGGCCGCCCATGGTGACGTACTGGAATGGCCCGATGTGATGCTGGATCGAGGCCACCAACAGCCGCACCGCGAGAAACGTAACGAAAAAGCTGATCGATGCCAGAAACATGCGCCGGTGCGGGCGATCGGGCATCGTCTGGTGAAGAATCTTGCCCAGCCTGGTCAAGTGCAGCAATAACAGCATGACTGCGGTGACACAGACAATAAACAGCAGCAGGATCCATTCTCCTGACAAATGCATAAGTGCGGCTGGCCTCTAAGGATGTTGTCGCCATTGTAGGCCAGGGCCGAACGCCTCAGGAGAAGAGAAACTCCTTTGTGCGTAGTTCCTTGATGCAGTCGCGCAGCTTGGCCGCCTTCTCAAACTCAAACTTCTTGGCCGCTTCGCGCATGTCCGATTCCATCTTGCCAATGTAGCTATCCAGCTCCTGCTGCGTGCTGAACTCAGGCATCGACTCGTCGGGGTCCGTCATGTCTGCGTATTCCGCCTTCAGGATGTGTACCAGCGACATGTCAAGCGAACGGCTGATAGAGGTCGGCGTAATGCCATGCTCTTCGTTGTGCGCCTGCTGCACCGCCCGCCGGCGATCCGTCTCGTCGAGCGCCCGGCGAATGGAGTCGGTAATGACGTCGGCATACAGAATCGCCCGTCCGCTCAGGTGGCGCGCGGCCCGCCCAATCGTTTGAATGAGCGAACCCGAAGAGCGCAGAAAGCCTTCTTTATCCGCATCCAGAATGGCCACCAGAGAAACCTCGGGTAAGTCCAGGCCCTCGCGCAACAGGTTGATCCCAATCAGCACGTCATACTCGCCGCGCCGCAAATCGCGCAACAGGCGGACCCGCTCCAGCGTCTCGATTTCCGAGTGCATGTAGCGGCACTTCACCCCGACTTCGGAGTAGTACCCCGACAGGTCCTCCGCCATCCGCTTGGTCAGCACTGTCACCAGCACGCGCTGATCGCGCTCCACCCGCAAACGAATCTCCGCCAGCAGATCATCGATCTGCCCGCGAATTGGCCGTATCTCTACCTCAGGATCCACCAGCCCCGTGGGCCGGATGATCTGCTCCACCACCACCCCGGCAGACCGGGTCAATTCATAAGGGCCCGGCGTCGCGGAAACATAAATCGTCTGATGAGTGCGGTTCTCAAACTCCTCGAACTTCAAGGGCCGGTTATCCATCGCCGAAGGCAGGCGGAAACCGTAGTCCACCAGGTTCTGCTTACGAGACCGGTCGCCATGCCACATCCCATGCAACTGCGGCACCGTCACATGCGACTCGTCAATGAACACCAGGTAGTCACGCGGAAAGTAATCGAGCAGCGTGGGAGGCGGTTCCCCAGGCAAGCGGCCAGAGAAATGGCGGGAATAGTTCTCAATACCATGGCAGTAGCCCATGGACTTGATCATCTCCAGATCGAACCGCGTGCGCTGGTGAATGCGCTGCGACTCCACCAGCCGCCCTTCTGTCTCCAGATGCTTCTCCCACAATTCCAGCTCCTGCAGAATGGAAGAGATCGCTGTCTGCTTGCGTTCCGGCTGCACCACATAATGCGACTTGGGATAAATCGGCAGCCGCGCATACTTCTGGCGCACCGTGCCAAACAGCGGATCGATCTGCGACAGCTCTTCTATCTCATCGCCGAACAGCTCGATGCGATAAGCCATTTCGTCGTAGGTCGGGTACACCTCAATCACGTCCCCCCGCACGCGAAAAGTGCCGCGGCGAAAGTCCGCATCATTGCGCTCGTAAAGGATCTCCACCAACCGGCGCGTGATGTCGGCGCGACGAATCTTCTGGCCCTTCTCCAGCAGCAACAGCATGCCGTAATAAGCCTCAGGCGATCCCAGGCCGTAGATGCAGCTAACCGAGCTCACAATGATAGCGTCGCGCCGTTCAAACAGCGAACGCGTGGCAGAAAGCCGCAGCTTGTCCAGCTCTTCATTGATCGTCGCTTCCTTCTCGATATAGAGATCACCGGAAGGGATGTAGGCCTCGGGCTGGTAGTAGTCGTAGTAGGAAACGAAGTACTCCACCGCGTTGTCGGGAAAGAACTGCTTGAACTCGTGGAACAACTGCGCTGCGAGCGTCTTGTTGTGCGCCAGGATGAGAGCCGGCCGATTCGACTGCTCGATGATCTTGGCCATCGTGAAGGTCTTGCCAGACCCGGTCACGCCCAGCAGAGTTTGGTGCTGTTCGCCAGAAGCCAGCCCGGTGACGAGTTCCTTGATGGCGTGGCCCTGATCGCCACGAGGACGGTAATCACTAACCAGCTGAAAATCCATATGTACCTGTATTGCGGGTGCGGCGCAGGGAACCCACCAAGGGCGGTACAAGGTCCCAAAAAGCGCGGGGTGTCTGCTTGATTATAGCGGGTGACGCAGCCTACAAGCGGGGCAAGGGAGGGTACGCCACCGGGCCGCGCACCATGCGCCGCGTGAGCACCACCAGCCACCCGGTAACCAGGCAGACCAGCAGAATCAGAGGCACAAAGACCAATGGGGGCAGGATCGTTCGAGCTGGCCCGCCGTCAGACGATTCCTGGTAGTACCGCCCGCCGAATACCACCACGCGTCCACCCACCTGGGCCTTGCTGGTGAGGCTGACGTTGCCCCCAAAAACCAGGACCCTGCCGGCGACGGCGCCGTCGAGTAGAACATTTCCAGCAAACACGCGCACACTGCCACTGCCGCGCCCTTGCACGATCGCGGAACACAGGATGCAGCTGGCATTGTGAAAATGCTGGTCTGGCACGAGAACGATGTTGTGACCGAAGTGAAACACATCTGTGCTGGCGACACTGGGCAGTGAGGGCGCCAACAGCAGCGCGCACAAAACCATACACCGTGGAAGCATCCGTGCAGTTCCTCGGGAACTGCTCTATTCGACCACCGCGCCCGGCAGAAGAGAAGTAGCAACCCGGCTACCACCACCTCCTCGCGAGATGCGCTACCGTGAAGGGGATGGGCTTCCTGACTCGCCGTATTGGC
>CAZZVD010000099.1:0-16808 GCA_964657465.1 uncultured Acetobacteraceae bacterium
AACCACTAAACATCCAACCGAAACTTACTCTCCGCTAACCGAAACATAGGCCGCCGGGTGCCCCATATCTCGCTCGTTTTACGCGAGATGTGGGATTCGACTACTCTCAACCGGCAACTCTCAACCACTAAACATCCAACCGAAACTTACTCTCCGCTAACCGAAACATAGGCCGCCAAACCAACCGGTTCACCGTAACCACCATCAGCGACATAATCATCGTGGCCAGCAACAAAATCGAAAACTGTCCATGATCACTAGCCGCACTAATCTGCGCTCCCAGCCCCAGCGTCTCCAGCGTTCTATCCTTCAAATGAAAATACTCAGCAACAATACTGGCGTTCCACGCCCCACCCGAGGCCGTCACCAACCCCGTCACCAAATACGGAAAAATCCCAGGCAAAATCAACACCCGCCACTTCTGCCACACAGAAAACCGGTACAACTTAGCCACCTCCTTCAAATTCGAAGGAATCGCCGAAGCCCCGGCAATGACATTGAACATGATGTACCACTGTGTCCCCAGCAGCATCAGCGCAATGGACCCAACCCCCAACCCACCGCCCCACCGCACCAGCGCCAACAACAAGATAGGAAAAATCGCGGTCGCCGGATAAGAAGCCGCAATCTGCGCCAGCGGCTGCGCGATCCGCGCCAGCCGCGGGTGGAAGCCAATCGCTACCCCCGCGGGAATCGTCCACGCCGATGCAATCAACAGCGCCGCATTCACCCGCAGAAACGTAGCCCCCGCCCCTTGCAACAACATCACCAACTCCGCACCATGGATCCCGCGGAGCAACAACAAAGCCCGAAACGCCGCGAACCCCACAATCGCCACCACGCAAACCGCCATCACCACAGAAGCCAAAGCCGACCCACGCCGCGGAGCGTGCGCAGGCCGCGCCACCAACACCCGCCGCCGCCGCGCCAGCGAAGCATAAATCCGCTCGCTCGCCGGCTCCACCGTCTTCTCCTTCAGCCACGCCAACGCATTCGAGTTCTGTAACAGGTACAGAACAGGAGAAGTCTTGCGACTGGTACTCTCCCCCTGCTCAAACTTGAACTTATCCGCCCAGGCAATCACCGGCCGCCACACCAGCTGGTCCGTCGCCACGATAATCAAGATCATGGTGACCGAACCCCACAACATCCCATGCGTATCGCCCCGGCTGGCCGCCGTCTGCAAATACGACCCCAGCCCCGGCAAGCGAAAGTCCCGGTCGCCCAGCACAAACATCTCGCAGGCCATGAGAAAGAACCACCCGCCGGCCACCGAAACCATCGAGTTCCAAACCAACCCGATAGCGGAGTAGGGCAACTCCAACTGCCAGAACCGCTGCCACGCCGAGAACCGGAACACCCCGGTCGCCTCGCGCAGCTCCCGCGGCAAACTCTTTAGCGACGAATAAAAGCTGAAGGCCATGTTCCAAACCTGCCCGGTAAAAATCAGCAGGATGGCCCCCATCTCAATCCCCAGCTGCTTGCCGGGAATCAGCGACACCATGGCCAGCATCACCCCCGGCAAAAAGCTCAGCACCGGGATCGATTGCAGAATATCCAGCACCGCAATCATGAAGGTTTCTACGCGAGGGTTGTAAGCGGCCAGGTAGCCATACCCCACGGCAAACAGCAGGCTCAGCCCATACGCCACCGTGATGCGCACAATCGAATAGAACGCATACAACGGAAGCATCTTCGCCGAAGCGGAAATCGTAACCGCCGCCACCGGATGCCCCATCCAGTACTCGGCCACCCGCAGCACGGCATAGAACAACGCCAGACCGCAGGCCGCCACACTCAAATCGAGAAAGAAAGGCCACGTGCGCTCCAGCACCAGCGAGCGCGAGAGCGTGGGCAAAAACGGCCGGGGCGACTGCTCGCTCATTCCGCCTGCGCCTCTTCCACCACCGCGGCCGTCTCTTCTTCTTCCGGAAGCACAAACCGCCGCCGCCCGGCATCGAAGTCGAACAACTCCGCATACCGGCCCCAGCTGATCGCCGTCTCCAGCTGCCGCAGCGTTTCATCCGCGGAGAACTGCTCATCCAGCATGTCGAGAAAAAACTCTTCAGGAACCGTGTGGTCCGACTTGGTATGCAGCGCCCGCGTAATCTGTCGCAGCAACAGTACGTTCTCGACCGCGGCCTTACGGAACAACTCCTTCTGCAGCAGAATCTCAGACTCGGCATACGCCCGCCCGGCAGGCGTAATCGACGCATCGCCCTCTTCCACCTTCAGAAAGCAAAGCAACTGCGCCGCATCCACAATCGGCAACAGGTCATCGATCTCAAACGCCAGGTCATCCGCCAGCCGGTAGATATCCGCCTTGCCCTGGTAATCGATCAGCAACTCCAGCAACCCGGCAATGCCACCCGGCCGCGCATGGGGCAGCATCTGGTAGTGCATCTGCCGCTGGTCCCGCGCCTGCAACCGCTGCGGCACTGCCGCCGGCGCCACGTCGGGCCGCGTCAGCACCTTGTAGATGTAGTCCACCAGCTGGGTAAATGCCGCGCTCTTGCGATCGCGCGGCTGGCTCAGCGTCACAGGAAAATCCACCCGCACGTGCCCTGGGTTCCGCCCCAGCACGATGATGCGATCCGCCAGCAGCAGCGCTTCTTCAATATTGTGGGTCACCAGAAAAATCGCCTGCGTGGGAATCGTCTTCTTCGCCCACAACTCCAGCAGTTCGCTGCGCAGGTTCTCCGCCGTCAGCACGTCCAGGGCAGAGAAGGGCTCATCCATAAACAGCACTTCCGGCTGCACCACCAGCGCCCGGGCAAACCCCACCCGCTGCCGCATGCCGCCCGAAAGCTCTTTGGGGTAAGCCGCCTGAAAGCCGTCCAGACCCACCGTGTCAAGGATCTTCATGCTCTGCTCCCGGCGCTCTTCGCCGGCAACTCCACGCGCCTTGAGCGGCGCCTCGACATTCTCGAGCACGGTCAGCCAGGGAAACAAAGCAAAGCTCTGGAAGACAATCCCGACATTCACTTCCGTTTGCAGAATCGGCTTGCCGTGCCAGAACACCTCGCCGCCCGACGGCTTCGAGAGCCCGGCCAGCATGCGCAGCAGGGTCGACTTGCCGGACCCCGAAGGCCCCAGCAGCGCGACGATCTCCCCCTGCACGATCTCCAGGTCAGTCGGGGCGATGACCTGGATACGGTTTTCGCTCGGTTGGGCGTAGTACTTTTCCACCTGCTGGGCGCGAATGATCGGTTCAGCCATCGGCAAACGTCCAAACGAAGATTTTTTTACGGCTTATTTCATCTTAATTCGTTAAGTGGAGGCCGGTTGCCCACAACATCCAGGGCACAACCGGCATCAGAGCTGGAAGCGTATGATACTCGTAATCCGCGCTGGCTCAGCAGGTTCCGTCGATACAGTGGGAGTGCGTTGGTCGATCAGGATGGCTGCGAGGCAGCGCAAGAACGAAACCAATGATTCAGGAGCAAATGAACAATCAACAGGTAAAACCCAAGGTGCTGGTGGCCGATGACGAACGCGTAATTGCGGACACTCTGGCCATTATCCTAAATCAAAGCGGCTTCGAAGCAACTGCGGTATACAACGGCGAAAAGGCAGTAGAGGCAGCACGCACTCTGCGGCCAGACATGCTCATTTCCGACGTCATCATGACGGACATGAACGGCATCGATGCGGCCATCACCATCCGCACCATGCTACCGGACTGTAAAATCCTGCTCTTCTCCGGCCAGGCGGCCACTGCGGACCTGCTCGATCGTGCCCGCTCCCAGGGTCACGAATTCGAAATTCTCGCCAAGCCTGTGCATCCACAAGACCTCCTCGCCCGCCTCCGCGGCTAATTTATTTTCACCAACAATTAATTGCCCGGGTTCAAACCCGGGCTAGCTGTTGGGCCAATCGCAATCGTCCCCGTCACTGTTCTAAAAGGGGAACCGGGCCCTCACCCCATCGGTCCAATGCCTCTCGCCCCCTCTCCGCGGAGCCGATCAAGCTCTTGACCTCGGACCGATTTATAAATGATTCCACGCCCGGCAGCCGCCCTGCTCTTCTCCCTCCTGGCCGTTCTTGCCCCCGCTCCCCTGACCGCCGCTGCCCAGAAAGCCCCCGCGCAGACCGTCGTCTTCATTGGTGACGCGGCTACTTACCAATGGGGCCAGCCGAGCAATTCTTCCGCCTTCCAGGCCAATCCCAGGTGGACCAACCGCGGGCTCACCGGCCGCCAGACCTCCGCCGCCATCCGTGCCCGCTTCCAAACCGATGTGGTCAGCCTCCACCCCAACGTCGTGCACATCCTGGCCGGCGCCGTTGACATTTCCATGGCCGATACGGCGAACAAGCCCTTCCTGCTGCAGCAATTCCAGGAGAACCTCACGGCCATGGTGGTCCAGGCCACCCACGCTCATATCAAAGTGATCCTCGGCACCATTCCGCCGCAGCTCATTACCGAGAACCTGCAGCAGCCCCAGACCTCGTTGGTCTTTGAGCCCACCCTCATCCTCGCAATGAACGCCTGGATCGAGAGCTTCGGCGCAGAGAACAACATCCCCGTCATCAACTACCACGACATGCTCTGCTCCTGCGTCGGCTCCACCAACCCCGGCCCCGCCGGCTACTACCCTTTGATGGGCAGCGACGGCTCCAGTCCCTCCCCCGCGGGCTACACGGCCATCACCCAGCTGGTCGAGATCGCCATCGCCACCCTCAACCTCTCCATGAACTCCGGCCGCGTCGTCCACTCCGGCAATGCCAACACCAGCATCCAGGGACAATCTCTGGCCTTCACTGCCTACGGCTTTTACAGTGACGGCATCCCGCGCGCGCTGCTCAACACCAACATCAACGGCCTCATCGGCGCCTGGTCGTCCAGCAATCCGAGCGTCCTGTACATCGGCCCCAATGGCGAAGCCTACGCCTACGCCCCCGGAGAGAGCACCATCTCCTTCACCACCCTGGAAGGCCTGCCCTTCACCAACAGCGTGCTAACGGTCCTCCCCGCCAACTAACGCCAACCAACCCGCCCGTCCCCCGCCCGCACCACCACCACTGACGGGTGCCCCACATCTCGCTCGTTTTTCGCGAGATGTGGGATTCCACAGGCCTCAAACTTGCAGTGTTCGAAGGTCCGATACACCTTCGACAGTGAAAGTCCGAGGTCCGTAGATGTGGTCACGGTGGATCGCGCCTCGAAAAGAGAAACAAGAAAACTCCACCCCGCCCCACAACTTTCTCGCCCTGCCTGCGTTCGCATAACAGGAGATTGTTAGATGAGCACGCGCAGAGCATTCATGAAGAGCGGAGCGATGGCGTTGGTGGGCACCACCGCTGTGCCCTCATTCCTGCAGCGAACAGTCCTCGCCCAGGCAACCAGCGCCCAGGCCCAGGGGAAGAAACTGGTGGTGATCTTCCAGCGCGGCGCTGCCGACGGCCTCAACATCGTCGTGCCCCACGCGGAACCCGACTACTACCGCCTGCGCCCCACCATCGCCATCCCCAAAGCACAACTCATCGACCTCGATGGATTCTTCGGACTCCACCCTGCCCTCAAGTCCTTCAAGCCTCTCTACGATCAGGGCCACCTGGCGATGGTGCAGGCCGCTGGCTCCCCGGATACCACCCGTTCGCACTTCGACGCGCAGGACTTTATGGAGAGCGGCACACCGGGGGTGAAGTCCACACCCGATGGATGGCTGAACCGCGCCCTCCAGGCGGAAGACCTGTACCGCGACCGCAATCACTCCCCCTTCCGCGCCGTCGCCCTGGGCACGCAGGTGCCCCGTACCCTCGACGGCAAAATTGCAGCCGTCGCTGTCAACCGCCTGCAGGATTTCGCCGTTGCCGGCAAAAACCCCAACGCCGCACCGCTAGGCGCAGCCTTCGAGGCCATGTACGCCAGTTCCGTCGACACCGTCTTACACGGCACCGGGCAGGAAACCTTTGAAGCCGTCAGGATGCTGAAGGCGACCGATCCGGCCCACTACCAGCCGGCCCCCGGCGTCCTCTACCCGGCTGGCCCCTTTGGCGACAGCATGAAACAGATCGCGCAGCTCCTCAAGGCGAACCTGGGAGTGGAAGCAGCCTTCACCGACATCGGTGGCTGGGATACCCACCAGAACCAGGGCGGCGTGAATGGCCAGTTAGCCAATAATCTGCATACCTTCGGCGAGGGTATTTTCGCCTTCTGGACCGATATGGGCAGCGAAGCCGAAAACATCGTACTGGTCACCATGTCGGAATTTGGCAGAACAATTCAACAAAATGGCACGGGTGGCACCGATCACGGCCATGCTAACGTGATGTTCGTGCTCGGCGGAAAAGTCAAAGGCGGCAAGGTGTACGGGCGATGGCCAGGCATGGCTCCGGAACAGCTCTATCAGAACCGGGACCTCGCCATCACTACGGATTTCCGTCAGATCCTGGGCGAAGCAGCGTTCAAAACCATGGGGGCCCGCAACCTGGATCTGGTGTTTCCGGGAGCTCTCCTGAAGACCACGCAATTTCTAAACTTATTGGCTGGGTGATCGAGCAGCAAAGGCGGTCTCGCACTCTTCTGTGCACGACACGTTTGCTGTGTCAGATATAGATACGTGATTGCAAAATGCAACTTACTGGCCAAATCGAAGTCGGGGGGCTTACGACGAACGCCGATAACCTTGTGTTGGCTTCACGCGTCTGATCTGACACAGCCAACGTGTCGAATGCAGACTATGCGCTTAGCGAACGGTCTTGCTTCGCCCCAGGCGCCCGCCACCGGCAAAATCATCCAGCCCTGCCCAGCCACAGCCGGTGAACACCAGCATGAGCGCAATCGCGAACAGCGCCAACGGAAAGGCAAATGAGTTGGGTCCGATAATCCCGCCGTGTATGTGAATCTTCAGTATGGCCACCGCCATATCGATGGCCGTCATCAGCGCCGCGATCCGCGTCAGCAATCCAGCAATCAGCAGGATGCCGCCGAAGAATTCAGTGAACGCCGCCACATACCCCAGCCACAAAGGCAGGTGCATGCGCGTGACCATGTGCGTGAAGTTATAGAGCGCGCCTGATGGAATGATCTTGTCGTAGCCATGCCGCACCATGATGACACCCAGCACCAGCCGCATGACTAATGCGCCCAACGGTTGAAAGCGATCGAGCCAGCTAAACAAAGGAACTCCTGCGTTGCGATGACATTCTAGGCAAGGGTAACAGCAACGGGAATCAGGAGCGGGGAAGATATTTCCCGAGAAACCGCTGCCAGGCAAGCTGGTAGGCGGCGTCCCCATAGCTGCCCGCCAACAAGGCTTTCTGCTTCGGCTGGGCCGCCTGATCGTAATAGAGAATGTCTCTTGGTTGTCGGTTGTCCAGGAAAAGCTTGGGCGTGCGCAGTTGCGCCAGGGCCGGTCCCGCATCGAAGCGATCGTGGAACAGCAGCCGCACCGGCAGCCAGCGCAACTTGGCATCCTTTTGTAGCGTGGCCAGCACCGGCGGCTGCGGCTCTTCCAGCACCAGGCCCGGCGCCTCGGGATGGCGGCGCGCGGTTTCCGCCGCAAGCGCCGCACCCAGGCCCACCCCATCCAGCACGATCGTCCCCGGCGGCACGCGGCGCGTATCCGTAAGGTATCGCCAGGCAGCCTCTGCGTCCTCCTGGGTGCGGGTCTCGGAGGGATGCACCGCCACGCTCCTGCCAAACCCGCGATAGTCGAACGCAAACACGTTCACCCCCAGCCCATGCAACGCCTGCAAGTGGGGAACCGTGTCTGACAGGGAACCCGTGCCGTCGTGCATCACCAGCACCGTGTGCGCCGAGGGAGTGCCGGCCGCCATCCACCATCCGTGCAGTTGCAGAACCCCTGTCTCGGTGGCGTCGAACGTCACCTCTTCAAAGGGAATGCCGGCAGCCGCGGGGGTGGCGCTGATCGAGCGGGAGGGATGAAACACCAGTTGCCACTGCCCCTGCCAGAACAGCAGGCAGACGCTGACGTACACGCACGCTGCCGCAAACAGGAGTGTGGCCACGATGGCGGTAGCCAGCCAATGAGGCCGGGTCAGGGGCTGCTGCGGTGCGAGTGGATCCTGCCACCCCGGAGGTGGACTGTGTTTCGCCATGGTTAGCCGAAGGCGAGTTCGTCCGCGGATTCGAGCGGCGTGCCACACACCCGGCAAAGCACTGCGGAGCAGTCTCCGCACACCAAGGGGTCCGCCACCGGCCGAGCGCACACCGGGCACCAGAAATCAGCGGCGGGCGGCCCTCCGGGTTGCGTAGCTGCTATACCATCCATGCCATTCCGAGCGTAGCATGAGCGAAGAATGAGTGAACTGGTGAGGATCTGTGGTCGAGCTGAGTTGCCCAGGCCGGGTGACGCGAAGGAGTTTTCTGCCGGCGCGCGCCTGTTGTGTGTCGCCAACATCGATGGCGTGATGCGCGCGCTGGACAATGAGTGTCCGCACCGTGGCGGTCCGTTAGCCGAGGGAATGATCGAGCAGGGAAAAGTAGTCTGCCCCTGGCACGCCTGGGCCTTCGACCCAGTCACCGGAGCGACTGACAGTTCACAGGAGCGAGTAGCCGTCTACCCCCTGACCATCGAAGGGGACAACGTACTGGTAAAGATCTAAGCCGCGAACCTTTGAATACTTCCCACATCTCCCGACTGAAAAACGTCGGTAGATATGGGGCACCCCACGTGGTTGCGGGTCAAGCACTATTCCCTGGGAACTTTCAAGTCAGTCTCAACCTGTAAGGAATTGAGTTTCTTTAACTCAATCTGTGACGAATTGGGATCTTAATCTGTGACGAACTAGGGTGCCCCATATCTACCCGCGTTTTTTGCGGGGAGATGTGGGAATTCACAACCCTCCACCCCAAACCCTCCATCCCTCCACACACCCTACAGGGCTGCCGCACCTGACCGAACAATAGACGCCAGCGAAAGCGGATCCAGGCTGGCCCCACCAATCAGCGCCCCATCAATCTCCGGCTGACTCAGCAACGCCTTGCAGTTATCCGGCTTCACGCTGCCGCCGTACAGAATCCGCAGCGCATCCGCAATCGGCCGTCCCGCGAGCCTGGCAACCTCGCTGCGAATCAGCAAATGCGCCTCCGCCGCCAGCGTAGGAGTCGCCGTCTTCCCCGTACCAATCGCCCAGATCGGCTCATACGCCACCACCATCGCCCCCAGCTTGGCCGGATCAATCTGCAGCAACGCCCGGCTGACCTGCCGCCGAAGCACCTCTTCCGTCATGCCGTTTTCCCGCTGCTCCTCCTGCTCGCCCACGCAGACAATCGGCACCAGGTTGCTCTTCAGCGCCGCCACCAGCTTCTTGTTGACCGTCTCATCGGTCTCCCCAAAATACTGCCGCCGCTCCGAGTGGCCAAGGATCACATACCGCACACCCAGAGCCGTCAGCATCCCGCCCGAAATCTCTCCAGTAAACGCACCCTCCTCCGCGAAGTGCATATTCTGTGCGCCCACCGCGACCGGCGAACCCTCCACAGATTGCAGCACAGCCGCCAAATCCACGCTGGGTGCGCAAATCACGACGTCACTCTCGGTGTGGTCCTGCACCAGCGGCAAAAAGGTTCGCAGGAACGCCTGCGCCTCCTGCGGTGTCTTGTACATCTTCCAATTGGCGGCTATCAAAAGCTTGCGCATGCTAGGGACGATCCCGCTCCTTCTGTTCTCTGACCAGATTGTAGAGCACGGAAAGCGTGTGCTTGCGATCCATGCGGCCCCCCAGGCGTACCACCGTCCAACAACCCAGGAACCCGAAGAACAGATACCCTGCCGTGCCGATCGCCAGAACGTAGGAAAAGGGTTTGCCCGCCAGCCAATCGCCCAGCGTGCTGGCCGCGTTGAGCGTGGAGACAAACCCCATCAGCCCGCCCAGGGGAAACGCGATCAACCCAAACGTCACCCGGTAGCGGTAGCCACGAAGATAGCGGGTGTAGGTGCCCACAAGCCACGCGATCAGCGCACAGAGAAGTCCGCTGAGTAACAGCAGGATCGGGATCTCGAGGTTGACCACCGCCATAGGTTAGTAGCCGGGTGCGGGAGAAAGTGCTTCGACGCCGGGCAGGCGCTTGCCTTCAAGAAATTCCAGCGACGCGCCCCCGCCAGTCGATATGTGACTGATCTTGTCGGCCACGCCGGCCTGCTTCACCGCGGAGACGGAATCGCCACCGCCCACGATCGTCGTGGCCAGAACGTTATCGGCCAGCGCCTGCGCCACCGCCGTGGTGCCATGCGCAAACGCCGGCATTTCAAACACCCCCATAGGCCCGTTCCACAGAACAGTGCGCGCCCCGGTGATCTCCGTTGTGAACAACTCCACCGTGGCCGGGCCGATATCGAGCGCCATCCACTCGGCAGGGAACGGGCCATCCCCGGAAAACGTCTGCTGCCGCGCATCCGCGGCAAACTTGTCCGCCAGTACGTGATCGATGGGCAGCAGAAAACGCACGTTCTTTGCTTCTGCCTGGCTGAGCGCTTCGCGGGCCACATCGAGCTTATCGGCCTCGACCAGCGACTTGCCTACATCCTGCCCTTTGGCTTTCAGAAACGTGTACGCCATGCCCCCGCCGATCAGCAAAGCATCCACCTTGCTCAACAGGCTGTGGATCACCTCGATCTTGTCCGATACCTTCGCCCCGCCCAGGATCGCCACAAACGGCTTCTCCGGCGCTTCCAGTGCTTTGCCCAGGTAGTTCAGTTCTTTCTCCATGAGCAGGCCTGCCGCCGATTGCCTGACGAAGTGCGTGATGCCCTCAGTCGAGGCGTGCGCACGGTGGGCGCTGCCGAAGGCGTCATTCACATAGACGTCGCACAAGCCCGCAAGTTGTTTGCTGAAGTGCTCATCATTCGCTTCTTCGCCGGCATGGAAGCGCAGGTTCTCCAACAGCAGCACCTGTCGCGACTCAAGCTGGCGGGCCAACTCAGTAGCCAGTGCGCCCACGCAATCGGGGGAGAAGGCCACGTTGACCGATTCGCCCACCGCGTGATCCAGCAGGGTACGCAGCCGGTCCACCACGGGCCGCAAACTGTATTTGGGATTGGGCTTGCCCTTGGGGCGCCCCAGATGCGATGCAAGGATCACCTTGGCATGGTGCCGCAGGGCGTACTCAATGGTGGGGATGGTCTCTTTGATGCGGGTGTCGTCGAGAATAACCAGGCCGTCGTCCGACAACGGCACATTAAAATCAACGCGGATGAAGAGATGCTTGTTGTTCAGATCCAGATCACGGATAGATAGTTTTGCCATGGCTCAGTAATCCCTCGGCGTATTTGATTGGACGCGATTCATGGGGAGCAGAGCCCGGGAGGGCCGCCACCGACACCGCGCGCTCCAGGTGAGATGGTGGAAAGGGCAATACCCGGGCCTGCGGACATTTAAATCAGCAAACCCGGGGCCTGTCGCGTAAAGCCCGTGCGCAAAAAGCGTGCGCGGTCTACAGCCCGGCCTTCTCAAGGAAGCTCACCAGGTCGACCACGCGGTTCGAATAGCCCCACTCGTTGTCATACCAGCTGATCACCTTGGCCATGTTGCTGCCAACCGTCTTGGTCAGCGGACTGTCCACAATCGACGAAAGGGGATTGCCCTTGAAGTCGCTAGACACCAGTTCGTTCGTCTCGTAGCCCAGGATGCCCTTTAGCTTTCCATCGGCCGCCGACTTCAACGCTGCGTTGATCGAATCCTTGGTCACCGGCTTTTCTGAAGTGAAGGTCAGATCGACCACCGACACGTTAGGCGTGGGTACACGAATGGCAAAGCCATCCAGCTTGCCCTTCAGCTCAGGCACCACCAGGTGCAGAGCCTTGGCCGCGCCCGTCGAGGTGGGGATCATCGACAGCGCAGCTGCCCGTCCGCGGCGCAGATCCTTGTGCGGGAAGTCGAGAATCACCTGGTCGTTGGTGTAGCTGTGGATCGTGGTCATGATGCCCGAAGCGATCCCGAACGTGTCATGCAGCACCTTGGCCAGCGGGGCCAGGCAGTTCGTGGTGCACGAGGCATTCGAAATAACGTGATGCGCCTTCGGGTCGTACTTGTCGTCGTTGACCCCGAGCACGATGGTCAGGTCTTCGTTGGTCGCCGGCGCCGAGATGATCACCTTCTTCACCGAGCCCTGCAAATGGGCCTTCGCCTTGGTGGCATCCGTGAAGTGGCCAGTGGACTCAATCACGATCTGCGCGCCGGTGGAGTTCCAGTCAAGCTTGGCGGGATCGCGCTCGGCAAACACCTTCAGCTTCTTGCCATCGACGGAAATGAAATCATCGCCCGCCGTAATGGTGTGATGGAGATTGCCCAGAATCGAGTCGTACTTGAGCAGGTGGGCCAGCGTTGCCGGGCTGGTCAGGTCATTCACTGCCACAAATTCAATTGCCGGGTTGTTGAGAGCAGCGCGGAACACGTTGCGGCCGATGCGGCCAAAGCCGTTGATGCCAACCTTTACAGCCATAAAAGTGGAAGTCTCCTTGAGGTGATATTGGAAGTGGGTGACGTTGCGACAGGGTGGTTTGCGCACCAGTGTGCGAGCCACGGTGGGGTGAGCGTGAAAGCTAAGTGTATCAAAGTGCAGATGGCGGGAACGGGCCGGACATTTGCTGCGATGGCAGAAGTTGTGTTACATCCTCATCATGCGCGAATGGATGCGCGCCCTGATGAGACGACGGAACAAGCGCGGAGTGAATGACTCGGAATCGACCGGGAAGATCGGCCAGGAGATTCCAGCCAACCAGCCGACGCCCTTGCAGCCGATGTACCCGGAGAAGAGCCGCAGTCAGGCGCTCAAGGCTGAGGTCAATGGTCCGGTAGATGCATCGCCGGATGATCTGCAAGACAGCACGCAAGACGATGCAGCAGGGAACTCGGGGAAGAAGCCGGCCAGGGCGCCCGCAACTTCTCTGCCGAGCGCTGTGAAGGATGAGCCCGCAGAACCGCCGGCCGAGACAAAACAAACCGAGGCGCCCGCACCGAGCCTCGACGCGCAAGGTATGGCGCAAGGCGTGGCAGAAGGCAAGCTGGTGGTGGAAACTCAACCAGAATCGCCGTCCCTGCCGCCCGAAATGCCCTCCGCCGGCCCCAAAGACATCAAAGGCTACGTGGTGCTGGCGATTGGCTTGCCCGGGTCTGGTAAGACCACCTGGTTCAAACGCCGCGGCGTCACCCCGCTGTCCAGCGACATGCTGCGCAGCATCCTGTTCGACGACATCACCGAGCAGCGCTACCAAGGATTGGTGTTTTCCACCCTGCGCTCCTTGTTGCGCGCCCGCTTGATTGCCAAAATGCCGTGGAATTATGTGGATGCCACGAACCTATCCGCGCACGAGCGGCGGCAATGGATCAAGATGGCTAAGAGCTTTGGCTACGAAGCACAAGCCGTGTTCTTTGATGTGCCACTTGAAGTATGCATGGAGCGCAATAACCGCCGCGAACGCACCGTCAGCGATGACATCATGCGCAAGATGGCGGAGCGCCTCCGTCCACCCAGCTTCAAGGAAGGTTTCTCCAAGATCACCATGGTGCGGGTCAAGGGTGCGCCCCCGCTCAAGATTGACGGTGTGGTGGTGGAGCCGCCTCCTTCCTGAGTCCACGGCCTACCGTTTCCGCACGACGTCGAGGTAACCGATGGGCGCAGAGGCAGCGGCAATCGCATTCGAGAACATCGGGCTCACCACGCCCGACGGCCGCCTGATCCTTGACCAGGTAAGCCTCGCCATCCCCACCGGCTCCACCACCGCCTTGCTGGGCCGCAGCGGCTCCGGCAAGACCACGCTCATGCGCATGGTGAACCGGCTCATCGAGCCGACCGCCGGCCAGGTCATCGTGGATGGCAAGCCAACCACCGCCTGGGACCCGATCGCACTGCGCCGTTCCATCGGTTACGTCATCCAGGAAACCGGCCTCTTCCCGCATTTCAACGCCGAGCGCAACGTAGGCGCGGTGCTGGAGATCGAAGGCCGGCCCGCCGCCGAAATCTCCCCCCGCGTACAGCAACTATTCGGGCAAGTCGGCCTCGACTACACCACCTTCGCCGCCCGTCTGCCCTACCAGCTCTCCGGCGGCCAGCGCCAGCGCGTCGGCCTGGCCCGCGCCCTCGCGGCCGAGCCCAAAATGCTCTTGATGGATGAGCCCTTCGGCGCCCTCGATCCGCTCACCCGGGCAGAAATGCAGGACATGCTCCGCGACCTGCTCTCCCGCCTGCACAAAACCGTCCTGCTGGTCACCCACGATCTCGATGAAGCCCTCTACCTCGCCAGTCACCTGGTGTTGCTGGAGGGCGGTAGAGTGGTTGCGAATCTACCCGCAGAGGAATTTCTCAGCTCCTCCATACCGGCCGTGCAGGGCTATGTGCAGGCTGTCCATCGCGGCCTGCGTTCGGCGCAGGAGGCAGCTCACTAATGCCAGGTTTTCTTGCCCAGAACGGCTCACAGATCGCCGAGCTGACCCTGGAGCACCTTTGGCTGACCGGCTCGGCCATGTTGCTGGCCGCCGCGATCGGCGTGCCGACGGGCATCTGGTTGACCCGCCATCCCCGCTGGGCCAAACCCGTTTTGGGCGTGGTCAACATCATCCAGACCATTCCCAGCCTGGCGCTGTTTGGTTTCCTGCTGCCCTTGCCGTGGATTGGCGATCGCGCCGCCCGCATCGCGATTGCCGCGCTGACTGCGTACGCGCTGCTGCCCATTGTGCGCAACACCTACGCGGGCATTGAAGGGGTAGACCCGACCGTGCTCGAAGTGGCAAAAGCACTCGGCATGACCGCCGGGCAGCGGCTGCGCAAAGTGGAGCTGCCGCTCGCCGCCAGCTTTATCTTCGCCGGCCTGCGCACGGCGACCGTGCTGGCCGTCGGCATCACCACCATCGCCGCCGCGGTGGGCGCAGGCGGACTAGGCGAGTTCATCTTCCGCGGCGTGGCCTCCGTCGACAACCGCCTGGTCCTCGCGGGAGCCATCCCCGCCGCCCTGCTGGCGATCGCCGCCGACACCGGCCTGGGGTGGATCGAGGGCCGGCTGCGCGTGCCTTCTCCGGGACGCACGTGAAGTCGACACTGCTGGCGAGTATCGCGACCGCTCTGCTCCTGGGGATAGCGGCCTGCGCGCCGCCCCGTCCCGACGCGCTGGTCATCGGCGCCAAAAACTTCACCGAGCAGGTCGTGCTGGGGGAGTTGCTGGCGCAGCACATCGAGCACGTCACCGGGCTAACCGTGCAGCGCCGCTTCTATCTCGCCGGCAGCTACATCTGCAACCAGGCCCTCATCGCCGGCCGCATCGACGCGTATGTGGAGTACACCGGCACCGCGCTCACCGCGATCCTCAAGCAGCCGCTGGATAAGGACCCTGACCGTGTCCTGCGGACGGTGCGTCAGCTTTATCAGCAACGCTACCAGGTCGCGGCTACCGAGCCGCTCGGCTTTGAAAACACCTTCGCGATCGTCGTTCGCGGCGACCAGGCCCAAGGGGAACACCTGACCAAGCTCAGCCAGGCGGCCCCTTACGCGCCGCACTGGAAACTGGGTGTGGGTTACGAGTTTGAGCAGCGGCCGGATGGCTTGCCGGGCCTGTCGCGCGCGTACGATTTAAAGTTCGATGGCCAGCCGCGCGTCATGGATCTGGGGCTGTTGTACCGCGTCCTCAACGGTCACCAGGTGGATGTGATCGCGGGCAACTCCACTGACGGACCGATCAAGGCGTTCCATCTGACCGTGTTGCAGGATGACAAACATTACTTTCCGCCCTACCAGGCGGTGCCCCTGGTGAGGCAGGCCGCGCTGTCCCGCTGGCCGCAGTTGCGGGCGGCGCTGGATAGTCTTGGTGGTAAGGTCTCCGCCGAGCAGATGCAGGCCATGAACGAGGCGGTCGATGGAGATCACCGGGACCCGGCCGAGGTGGTCAGGCAATTTCGCCAGGCGCACGGGTTGTGAAGGCAGAGGGAGGAAGTCGCATGGCCGAGCCCTGGTTGCGGGGAACACTGAAGGACTTTCCAGTCGTGCAGCGGGCGCTGCTGCATTCCTTAGAGATGGCCGATGAGGACCTGCGGAAGTGGTGTGCGCCGCTAAGTGACCGTGAGGTAAATGCGCGGCCGTTTGGCCTGCCTTCGGTAGCCTTTCAGGTCCGCCACATTGCCCGCAGCCTGGATCGTTTCTGCTGCTACGGGCAGGGCATTCCGTTGAGAGAGGAGCAATTTGCATCCCTGGCTGCAGAGATGGACCCAAACGGCACCACCGCTGAAATCTTTAACGAATGGAAGGAAAGCCTGGAGCTGACGAGGAAACGGCTGGACGTAGTAGTGCGCCAACCCCTGGACGCTTCGATTGCGGTAGGCCGCCAGGCCTTGCCAACGACTGTGGCCGGGTTGTTGGTGCATGCCGCCGAGCACACCCAGCGCCACGTAGGCCAGGCCATCACGACCACCAAGGTACTCCTCGCGCAGCGCCCCTAGTCCACAAAGCCCTACTCCCTGGACGGGGGTCTCACCACGGATTCACGAATTACGGATGCGACCGCAAAGCCCAACTCCCTGGACGGGAGTCTCACCACGGATTCACGAATTACGGATGCGACCACAAAGCCCAACTCCCTGGACGGGAGTCTCACCACGGATTCACGAATTACGGATGCGACCACAAAGCCCTGCTCCCTGGACGGGTGCCCCATGCTCGCCGCTTCCGGCGTGCGTGGGTTGAACAAGACAGGGCGAAGCCCTTCGAATGCGTTCTCTCCATTGTCCACGGTCGCTAACGTTCCGTGCTTTTACGGCGTGCTCCAGTCTCCGTGGCACAGCCTGTTCAGTAAAAGCATTGGAAGGGCTTCGCCCTGTCTTGTTCAACCCACGCACGCGGAACTCCGCGAGCATGG
>CAZZVD010000100.1:0-16732 GCA_964657465.1 uncultured Acetobacteraceae bacterium
CCGGGTGCCCCATATCTCACGGCGCTTTTCAGCCGGGAGATGTGGGCGGGTTTTGCCCTGTTGGTTCCTGAAGAATTAGTGAGATGTGGAGAGTTGGTGGTGGAGTCCTGTGAATTCTTGTTGTCGGCCGAACCGCTATTTTGGTTGTGAGGCAAGCCAGACGCAGGCGTCGCGAACCCGGGCTGCCTGCACGGAGCTCACCTTGAAGTAGTAGCGCCTGGCCTGAGGGCTGGGCTGAAAGGTGGTGGCCCCGTCATCGGCAACCGTCACGTTTCCCGGCTCTGAGATGTCGAAGTAACCGCGGTCGGAACGCAGGTCGTAGAGCACCGTGGTTAGGTCCCAGGTTGGCCGGTCGTAGGGCATTTTCGCGTACACGCGATAGGCCTCAGCGACAGGATTGCCCGCAGGGAAATCATGCTCGATGCTGGTGGCTGGATAGAGGATCTCTTGTCCCACTTCGAAGCCACTGAAGTAAATAGGAGTCGGCCAATCGGCGAATACTTTCCTCGCTGCCGGCACATCAGTCTTTACGTTGTATTCAGGTTCGCTCTTTGCAAAATTACCGGCCATCACGGTGAGCAGGCGTACCTTCTTCCTGGCAAGCTCCATACCGCTTAAAGGACTGATGCTGTCAGGGGGAGAGTCCATAAGCCGGGCCAGGTTGGTGGAGAAACCTACCTGGATGAGAGTGACCCCACCATCTTGTTCGGCGGCCAGTGTTTTTCTCAGCAAGCGGACGGCGTCCACGGTAGTGCCTTTTCTGGGCTTCCGGCCGTGCATTTCGCATACCTGGCGGACATAGAGGCCATCTTCGGGCGTCTTGCCATCGTGCACCATGCCGATGGGGATCCCGCCCCGGCCGTAGTATTCGTCGACCAGTTGAACGTACTCCGCGGCCCAGGGATTATCTTTGCTCACGGTCACGGCCACCAGCTTGAGTTCGCCTCGGGAGGCGAGGGCATGCAGCATGGCGAGCGCCAGCGCATCGTCCACATCGTTGCCCATGTCGGTGTCGAAGACTACGTGGAGCGGGGCTGCCGCCCTCGACGGCGCGACCGACATCATGGCCAAAAACAACATTGTGAAGATCTTGTGCATGCACTGCCTCCTAAAGCGCTTTCACGGAGCCGCCTTCAGTGGTTCCATCCGGTACAGCGTTAACAGATTTCTCTCTTTACGATCGAAGACGTGATACTCAGCCACTTTCTCCAACCGGTAGTCTGTCAGTTCCGCAAGAATGTCCTCATCGAGATCATTCCAGCCAACATACCAGCCCGGCGGAATTGTCCTGAGTTTTTTATGGAGTTCTTCCAGAGTGTATCCGTCGTTGATAGCGGGAAGGCCGGTCATGAGCGAAAGTTGATCGGCACTCGTGCCCAGGAGAAGGTTTGGGACGGTGTTGTCCTTTTGGACGATCACACGGATCGCCTGCGCGGCGTCCCAGTACTGATATTGCCGGGTATGAAGACACTGGAATACCTGGGCGGCATCGAGCACAAAGGAGGCCGCAACGATGGAGGCCACCACCCAGGCGAACCGGCTGCTGCGCGCCCTGAGTGCCTGCAGCGCAAGCACCGCTACCCAGATCATGGGCACCAGCATGGGCAGAAAGTATCGGGGCGCATAGTCATCCTGCCGGCGCAGGACGAAGATCGCCTGTCCGGCGATTGCCAGCCACGAAGCCGTGTAGAGAGGGTTCTTCCATAATCCGCGGAGCCAGGTGAGGGAGAGCAACAGCACAGCCAGCGCAGTTGGATACAACACACGATCGACCCACAAGCCGTGTTGAAACAATTGCCAAAGGTACGACCCGGTGAGGCTGAGGTCAACGTCGGCGAGAGCATTGATTTCGAAGAAATAGTGGTAATCGTCAGCGTATCCGGAGTGGAGAACTGTCCACAGGTAAGCGCCCATGGCGGTCCCAGCGATGCATGCGGGCAGCAGTACGGCTCGGAGCGAACGCCTTCTTGCGCTGGTCCAGATGAGCCAGAAGACAGCGGGCATGAGCACCAATGCGGTTGTTTTTGTCAGCAGGGTGATTGGGATGAGCACGCCCAATGCCACAAGCGGCCAGATCCGTTTCTCCCTTGCCGATGAGGCGATGAAAAGCATGCAGCAGAACTCGAAGACAATGACGGTATCTAACGTCGCCAGCCGGGCGAAAGCAAAGGCGAAGGGACTGGCGGCCAGCAACAAGGCCGCGATCGCGGCGGTGACCGCTTCACTATAACGGCGTGTCAACCGGTACACCAGCAGCACTGTGGCGACAGAGAAGAATGCAGTTGCGGCACGAGCCGCTACCAGGCTGACGCCGGTGAGGCGAAACAGTACGCCGAGAAACAACGGCCAGACGGGCACTACGATTGCCGGGTTGTAGTCGCCAGGAATGCGCCAATGGCCGATGAGGAAGTGGCGGACGGCTCCGTTTGCCCACCAACCTTCGTCAGTGAATTTGGCCTGATCAATCAACCACGCGGAGTGGTTGGGGAAATCTGCGCGCAGCCAGAGGAAGCGCAGCAAGCAAAGCAGGAACGCGAGGGCAAGAAGAGCATGGTGGAGGCGGGGCCGGCTCATGTACCGCTGGACCATACCTTGCGATGCAGTGCCTGGTAACGCGCGATGATCTCTTCCTGCAACGGATGCCGATGGTCACGCACGAGCCAGCGACCGTTGACCATCACGTCGCAGATCGCGGTCCTGTTCAGCGAGAACACGGTCAAAGGCAGCAGGTCGTGTTCGCTGTGTCCGGCGATCGAAGGGTCATCTAACGTGATGGTGAAGAAATCAGCGGTGTCGCCCGGCACCCCGAGCGCGTGAGCGCCATGGCTGGTAGCGCAGCTGAACAGGCGCTCGGCCAACGGCTCTCCTCCCACCTGGTCCAGGACGGCTCGTTCTTGCCGCTGCAGGCGGAGGTGGTACTCCAACTGGCGGGCATCTTCGAGAGGATCGATCTGGGCCTGGCTGTCAGAGCCGAGCGCAACCCGAATACCCTTGCTCATCACCAGGTCAGCCGCGAGAATGCCATCGCCAAGGTTACGTTCGGTGGTTGGGCAGGAACAGATGGTGGCCTCCGCTTCTGCTAATTGCTCGACCTCTTCCGGGGTGATGTGGATGGCATGCACAGCGGTGAAGTCTGCCCCCAGCAGGTGTTCTCTGCGCAAGATAGCAACCGGGGTAGCGGCATACTCGCGCAGGCAAGCCTCATTCTCCGCAACCTGCTCCGCTACATGCATGTGCAAGGGCAGCCGGTGTGCGCGGGCCCAGGCACATATCTGTTTGAGCTCGTCGAGAGGCACGGCGCGCAGGCTGTGTGGGGCTACTCCCAGTTGCACGCCGGTTGCGTTTGCGGGAAATGCTTGCAGCAAGGACTCCATGTTGCGCAGGAACTGATCGCTTGTTTCGAAGAAGCGTATCTGGCCTGGATCTTTCGGCAACGCGAAACCCGAACGCAGGTAGGCAGAACGCAACAGCACGATGCGGATGCCTACCGACTGGGCCGCGGCGATCACTTGCTTGCTGAGCAGGTTGGGATCGTCGTAGGGTTCCCCACTCGGCTGATTGTGCACATAGTGGAACTCCCCCACAGTAGTGACGCCACTCAGCAGCATTTCTAAAAAGGCCATGCGTGCTGCGTCATACATGTCCTCCGGGTCCAGCCTGGCAGCGGCGTGGTACATGGTGTTCCGCCAGGACCAGAAGTTGCGGCCGCTGCGGACCCGCGACTCCGACTGGCCACGGATGAGCCGTTGGAATGCATGCGAGTGGGTGTTCACGAAACCGGGCAATAGCGCCTTGCGGGCGAGGGTAACGGTGGAGAACGACGCCGTCGCTTGCTCTACGTCCGGGCGCATGACGCGACCGTCCGCATCGACCATGACGCCGGCCTCGCGATGAAACGCTCCTTCCGCGTAGAGCAGTTGCGGACGGTAGAGCGTGCTCACGGGCGCCGGGCCTGCTGCACCATCTCCACCAGAACTTTCCTGGCATCCGTCGGTGTGGGCACCTCACGCAAAAAGGGGATGCGCGCGCCCTTCATGCCCTCTTCTGTTTTCAGCCGCACATGGAAGCCAAGGCGATCAACCGCGGTCATGGCTGCCTCCAGGGCGTCTAACCCGGCATGCACGCGAGCCAGCAGGATGAGCGCGTCCTGATGATCAGCGTTCATGTGCTCGATGATGCCAGCCGCTGACTCGGCAAGCGGATCGGGCGAAGCTACGCTGTAGTCGGGTGCGTTGACCCAACCCATTACGCCGAAACCACCCACGTAGTACACGTCGATAACATCCATGGCGAAGAAGGCGAAGTCATCGAAGTCTACCCAATAGCGGCTATTTGGATGACGCTGCAGGTAAAGCGCGCGCACCTCTGCTTTTGCACTGGGCGCCACTGGGGCAACGTTGCCCACGAGGGTGACGCGCGCAGCGCCCAACGGATCGCCGCCTGCTCCCGGCTCGGTCACCAGCAGGCTTGCTCGCGAATCCGCTTGCAGATTTTGCGTGTGCATGGCCATGGTGCTGATCAGGAATACGGGCCGCCCGGCCGCATCGACCGCGAACGGCATCAGCGAACCGAAAGGAAAGCCCGGCCGTTTGCGTGAGAGCGTTGAAAGACTGCCGGTGAGGCTTACGTGCAGCAGTGTGCGCGCCCGCTCGGCGTGCGAGGGCTCGGGTAAGGGCGGTTGCGCGCTTGCGGTTCCTGTACCGGCGTGCCGATTTGTAGACGATGAAGACATGTTGCCCCCTTGGGGGAAGTCTAACCCGGATGTCTCACCACGAATGTCCGGAGACAACCACAATGCCCCCACCCCTGGACGGGTGCCCATGTTCGCCGAATCCGGCGTACGTGGGTTGAAGATGATGTTTTTTCCGATGTTTTTAGTTAGGGCATTGTGGTCGGAAGCTGAGGGTTGTGGTGAGAAATCCGGGCTAACTGGTATAAGACAGCTATCGCGGTCTGGCAAGCTGCTGGAGGAAGCCTATGTACACGCCCAAAGCATTCGAGGTGACCGACCTGGCGCTGATGCACCAGGCAATCGAGCAGAGCGAACTGGCCACCCTGGTC
Source organism: uncultured Acetobacteraceae bacterium (assembly GCA_964657465.1). GTDB lineage: Bacteria > Acidobacteriota > Terriglobia > Terriglobales > Acidobacteriaceae > PALSA-350. The sequence continues at coordinate 5,062 of CAZZVD010000100.1, forward strand.
ACGATGACGGCCAGCGGTCTGGTGGCGACTCACCTGCCGTTCATGCTGGATGCTGCGCGAGGCGCATACGGCACCCTCACCGGCCACGTATCCCGGGCTAACCTGCAGTGGCACACCAGCGATCCAAAGGTTGAGGCATTGGTCATTTTCCAGGGGTTGGATGCATACGTCTCGCCCAACTGGTATCCGGCCAAACAGGAGACCGGACGCGTGGTCCCCACGTGGAACTATGCGGCGATCCATGCCTACGGTTATGCCAGCTTTTTCGAAGATACCGAGCGGCTGAGAGGGGTGGTCACCGAGCTTACCCAGAGGCATGAAGCTTCTTTTCCCAAGCCATGGCAGGTGACGGATGCACCCGCAAATTACATCGACTCGCAGCTAAAGGCAATCGTCGGCGTAGAGGTGCCGATCCTGCGCATGGACGGCAAACAGAAGTTCAACCAAAATCGATCGGCTGCCGACCGCGGTGGGGTGGTGGCTGGTTTGCGTGCCCTGGGCGAGGAGCGGAAGACCCGGGTCGCGGACTTGATGGAGGACCTGGAAGCGCGGCGGATCGAGTAGCACGCGGGGCGGGCCTGACTCGGCTTGGGAGCCGAGTCTAGTCCAGGGTTAGGCTTGGGCTAGGCTGGTAGGTTTGCCCACTCAAGCCAAACGCGGCTTGAGTGGGGGACATCTGTGTGAGCCCACCTGCCATGCAGCAACCTGAAAACCCCGTGTTACGCTAACACAGCGTTTCCCCTGGTTTGCCCTTCCCTGGCGTTGTGTCGGTTTCCCTCCTGCTTGCCGGGAGTTGGTCATGAATTGCATTCGCCTTCCATTTGTTATTAAGGAGATGTGCTCGCGTGCAGACGATCCGCCTCATCGCCGCTACCTTCGCTGGGCCTCTCCTGACCGCAGTCTGCCTGGCCGCGCCGCCTGCTCCGTTAGACCGTGCAGTCGCGTCCACAGCGCCTGCCCCGTGGAACCAGGCGGCCGCTGCGCACTATCTCGACAGCCGCGAGACCTGGTGGCAGGGCTGGGATGTGTCCCAACGCGACCATAAGACTGTTTGCGTCTCTTGCCATTCGGTTTTGCCGTATGCACTCGCGCGTTCCAGTTTGCGTGCACCCCTGGGAGAGACAGGAGCAGCGGCCCCCGAGCGCATCATGCTCAACAACGTGCTGCGGCGAGTGACGATGTGGAATCAGGTGGAGCCGTTCTACCACACCGGCGTAGACGGTCCGAACAAGTCTCCTGAATCCCGCGGGACCGAATCGGTGCTGAACGCGCTGATCCTGGCGACGTACGATGCGCCCCAACATCACATGACGGAGATCGAGCGTAACGCTTTTGATGATGCCTGGGCGCTGCAGATCAAGTCCGGCGAGTCAGCCGGTTCATGGGAGTGGTTGAATTTTCATCTTGCTCCGTGGGAATCGAGCGAATCGCAATACTACGGCGCTACATTGGCGGCGGTCGCCGTGGGCAGAGCACCCGAGGATTACAAAGACAATCCCAGCATTCAGCCAAAGCTGAAGCTCCTGCGCAGCTACCTGCGGAGCAACTATGCTGCACAGCCGCTGATCAACAAGATCTACTTATTGTGGGCTTCGGCCAGGCTGCCGGGACTGCTCACGCCCGCCGATCAGAAGGCGTTGCTGAAGACCATCCTGGAGAAGCAGCAACCCGATGGCGGCTGGAGCCTTACCGACCTCGGCTCGTGGAAGCGACTCGATAAGACCTCTCTGGAAACGCGCAGTGACGGTTATGCGACCGGATTGACGTTGTTGGCATTGGAGCAGTCTGGTTTGGCGCGGCACCTGCCGCAGGCCCAACGAGGGTTAGTCTGGCTACGGGAAAACCAGAATCAGACTGAGGGCAAATGGCCCGCCTGGTCAGTCAATCTAAAGCGTGATCCAGACTCGTACATCGGTCACTTCATGAACGATGCGGCTACCGGGTTCGCGGTGCTGGCGCTTGGGAAGGGGCAGTAAGCGCGGAGTCCAAAGCATTTGACCTGGGAACGAGGAGCGATTGGATCGCACACCAAAAATTAACCTAACGCGCAAGGCCACAAGCCAAAACACAGCAATAGGCTGAGCGCTCCCACCTGCATGATGTGGCCGCTCTGCTTGCCACCGTCTTTCACCAGGTTTATGAACGCATCCACCGATTTGGGCTGGAAGTCACCACCGACGTAACCGCGGGCGGTGCGCAGTGCTGTTTCGCGGCGGATGTCGTACAGCTTCTGTATCAGTTCTGCTTGTTTTAAACGCGTTACTGTTTTCATGGCCATGTCCTTTCGGGCTTTAGTGCGGGCCTACTTGCGGAAGAAGTTGCGGGCGATGAAGACTACGTTGGCCGGGCGCTCTGCCAGGCGGCGCATGAAATAGGGATACCACTCGGTGCCGAACGGGATGTAAACGCGCAGGTGGTAACCCTCGGCGACGAGCGATTTTTGTAAGTCGCGTCGAATGCCATACAACATCTGAAACTCGAATTTATCTGACCCGATGCCGTGCTCAGTCGCGAAACGGCGGGTGGCCTCAATCATTGCTTCGTCGTGCGTGGCAATGCCGTGATACACGCCGCTCGGCAACAGTAACTGCATCAGCTTTACGAAATTCTGATCGACATCCCGCTTTTCAGGGAAGGCCAGCTTGGCCGGCTCCTGATAGGCGCCTTTGCATAAACGAACGCGAATGCCTTCCTGGATCAAGCGCTTTACATCGTCTTCACTGCGACGCAGGTACGACTGGATCACGACACCTACCCGGCCGCGGTTCCCTGGCATCGCGTGCAACTTGCTTACCATATCTATCGTGGCCTGGGTGTAGCTGGAGCCTTCCATGTCGATGCGCACGAAGGTATCAGCGACCCGTGCATGCTCTACCAGGCTGGCTGCGTTGGCCAGCGCCAATTCAGGGTCGAGATCCATACCCATCTGGGTGAGCTTTACGCTTACGTTGGCATCCAGGTGCTGCTCCGCAATGGCATCGAGCAGGCGGTGATAGATAGCGGCAGCTTGCTGAGCTTCTTCGGGTGAGTGGACGTTCTCGCCGAGGCTGTCGAGCGAGACTGACATGCGCTGCTGGTTAACTGAGCGAGCAGCGGCGAGCGCCTCGTCCACAGTTTTACCGGCGACAAAACGGGCGGACATGGTCCCGCCCAACCCGGAGTTTTCGGCGAAGCGACGCAGGGGTGTGTTTTGCGAGAGCGCGATAAAGGCAGAGCGCAGTATGGGCATGAGAACTGTTTATTTTCGCATACCGGTGAGTGGGCCATCGATGAGGCAAGGTAACCTTTTCTGTTGTTCCCGGCTCTTATTGAGACAGGCAAGCGAACATGCGGCGACGACCGGCAGTTGAAGTAGGGCGCCTTTGCTGGCCGGGTCCAGGGGTATTTATGGTTCAGCAATGCGCAAATCCGACATGCGGCAAGCCACTTCACTTCCTTCGCGAGGGAAAGATATTTGTTTTCGATTTGCCTGATGCGGCGGCCACGCCGGGGCAGGGTCCTGGGGGACGGGTTGCGCGCCGGTTGCAACATTTCTGGCTGTGCGGGAGTTGTTCCCAGACCATGATGATGGTACAGAACGAAGGGGCTCAGATCCAGGTCCAGCTCAGGTTGGGCAAAGTAGTGAGTGGTAAGGCGCTTCAGTCCTGAAGGTTCTGCCCAATTGCCAAGGAGTTACTTTGACCACCCTTGATCACAGGGGGAAGGGTGCGGGTGGGGTTCTGTGAATTCCCAAATCTCCCGACTGCAAAACGTCGTGAGATATGGGGCACCCCAGTCCGTGACGGGTTTACTCCAGGAAGTACTTCTTCCACCCTTGATGACATACGGAAACTTGCGGGTGAGGGTTGTGAATCACCCAGGTCGATACGGGTTGACTTCAGGTCGTTACTCTTTGGGTCCGTTCGTTGATAGGCCATCCGTTTCCCCCCCAAGCACTTCTTTTCACGCTGGATGGGCAGTGAGTTGGCTGCTGGAGGGTTTGCTGTTGGTCATCGGGTTGCCCCGATCCACAGGTTCAGGGTGGGCGGGATTGTTTCGATGTACCATCAAGTTGCTGCATCTACTATAGTTGACACGGGTTACCTTTTACTTTGGAGAAGATTGGACCATGACCAAGGCAGACCTCGTTGAGGAAGTGACCCAACTAGGCGATCTGACGCGCCGTGATGGGGAAACGATCGTGGATACCATCTTCGATTCCGTGATTCAGGCCTTGCGCAGCGGGGACAAGATTGAAATCCGGGGTTTTGGCAGCTTTCGGATACGACAGCGCAAGCCGCGCACTGGCCGCAACCCGAAAACGGGTGCGAAGGTGGATGTTCCGGCCAAGCGTGTTCCTTATTTCAAGCCCAGCAAGGAACTCCGTGACCTGGTCAACCCCAAGGAACAAGCAACTGGCGGAGAAGGTAATTCCGCGGCCTGATCGCGGCCGCGCCACACCTACGCTGGGGCAATCCCAATCACGCTCATCAGCCGGCCCGTAAAACCCTGCTCCACGCGATGAGAAAAAAAGCGGCTCGTATCACATCCTGTGCACTCACCGCTCATGTAAATAGCTGATTTCCTAAGCCCCGCCGCGAGCAACTGGCGGCGGTTCGCTTCCGGCAGGTTCAAATGAAGATTTGGGCCGAGATCGCTGTGGCCGGGTGCGCGGGCCGTCAGGAAAAGCATGGGGTATTTGTTTTTCACGGGATCCCGGTCGGATACCTCGCGGAATAGCTTACCCGCGTACGAGAATTGGGACTCGAACTGCCCACGGACTTCATCTCCGATCGCATAGCAGCACTGCCCGATGCCCGGTCCGATGGCAGCAATCAGGTCTTCTGGCGTGGAACCGAACTCCACCCGCATACGGCCTACGCCGTTTTCGACAATCCGCGCCACGGTGCCACGCCAGCCCGCATGGAAAGCAGCTACAGCGCGCTTTTTTCGGTCGGCCACCAGCACCGGGATGCAATCGGCGGTCTGAATGCCAAGGAGCACACCCGGTGCATCGGTCATCAGGCCGTCCCCTTTATGGAGTGCGCCGTCATTGAGCGTGCCGGCGTCTACGCGCCGCACCAGGGACGAATGGATCTGGCTCAAGGTGATCAAACCGAGTACGTCTCGCTGCCCGGCCACAGCCGCCACGAAGAGCTTTCGATTGGTCAGCACGGTGTCGCGCCGGTCTGAAGCGGTGAAGCCGAGGTTGAGATCGCCTGAATCGGCGCCGGGACGATAGACAATGCTCCTGCCGCCGCTGCGCGTGCTGAAGCCATGGATGAGCCAACGATTTCGATCCCAGGAAGGGGCGCGGAGAACCTCCAGCGGCGACGAAACGGCTGTTTGCTTTGGGCTGGCTTTCATTGCCTTGATTCTACGTGCGCTCGCAAAGCCCGGATTGAGTGGGCAAATTGCGTGGGCTCGCCTTCCGGCGAGCCCGCTGAAGAGGCTGAATGGGGAGGGGCTTTAGGAATGAATAGACGATAGCTCGCCGAAGCAGAGCTTCATTAGAGGTAGAACAATACCTGGAAGGGTGATCTGGGAAGTAGCCTCTGTACTTACCAAGGTCTGATGCACACCCTTCTACAAGGTTGGTTGCTGAGTGAAATTATTTTTGGACCCTCGGGATCCCAAAATCAGCCTTGCCCTCCGTGCTGCTGGCGGTCACCCCGGCAAGCTCCTTCCCGACCCAGGCCGTAAATGCATCCATGGATTGCCGCCGCCCCAGGAACTCCTCGATGATCTGGGTACCTGGCCGGGAGCCTCCCGGCTCCAGAACGGTTTTCCGGTAGCGCATGGCGGTCGGACCCTCCAGCAAATCACGTTCGTCGAATTGCGCAAAGAAGTCGAGAGCGATCACCTTGTCGAACATATAGGTGTAGTAGTTCGACGTATACCCGATGAGGTGGGTAAAACTGGCGTACATTCGATTGCCTTCCACCCACTGGTACGGCATCAGCCGGCGGTAGCCTTCTTCCAGCAGCCTGTCCAGGTCCAGATTCTCGGCAGGCTGGTTGTGCACGTCAAGCGAGTAGCTGGTATAGAACAGCTGGGTCCTTACGCTGTCCGCCCTGCCGAAAGCGCTGGCCCGGTTCATGCGTTCGACCAACTCCACGGGAATGACCTCGCCTGTTTGGTAGTGCCGGGCGAACGAGGCCAGCAGCCTGTGATCGTGGAAGAACTCTTCCAGCATTTGCGACGGCACCTCGACGAAGTCGCCTTCGGTCGCGATGCCGCTCACGCCCGCCCAGCGTTGTTGGCCACCGAGAATGGCGTGCATGAGGTGGCCAAATTCGTGGAAGAACGTAATCACGTCGTTGTATTGCATCAAGCCCGGATCGCCGGGATTTTGTTTGCCTCCAGGAAAGTTACAGATGAGCGCCACTTCGGGTATTTGACGGCCGGCGATGCCCGGGATGAGGGGAGCGGCGCTGAACCACTTGTCTTTGCCTTCGCGCGGGTGCATATCCAGGTAGAAGCGGCCGCAAAGGCTTCCGTGATCGAAGACGTCCCAGGCGCTGACGTCCGCATGCCAGACGCCGGCCCGCAGATTTCTTTGGAAGGTGACGTGGAAAAGGCGGGCGGCGGTATCGAGGATGCCTGCTTCTACTGCCTGGTAGGGGAAGTAGGGGCGCAGCGACTGCGAATCCAGATCGAACGCTTCGCGGCGGTACTGCTCGTACCAATATCCGCGATCACTGCTTTGAATGGCTGCGAGCCCAGGCTGGCGGCGGCGCGCGAACGCAAGCACCATCGCGTACTCACCCTCGGCTCCGGCGCGCGAGGCCTGTTCCAGCTCTGCGATGAAGTCCTTCAGGTTGGCTGCAGACCCCATCATCTGGTTCGCCATAGCCAGATCAGCCCAGGTAGCGAAGCCAAGCAGCGTGGCCAATTGCTGGCGCACCGCGAGCAGATCGAGCAGCAGCTGCTGATTTACCGGGTAGGCCCGGGTGTTGTAGGCGCGAAACATGCGCAGTCGCAAATCCGCACTGGCAGCGAACGTCATGACTGGCTGCATGTCAGGGTAATCCGTCGTCAGCGTGATCACGCCCTCAGGATCTGCGGGATGATTGCGAATGTAGTCTTCGGGCAGACCTTCCAGTTCCTTTGCATCCCGCACTAATACCGTGTTCGCGCCTTCCTGCACGTTTTTCGCGAACAGCAGGGATAACTCCGTCGCCTTATCCGCGAGCTCGCGGACTCGAGCACGGGTAGCTTCGTCTTTGTCGACGCCAGCCAACCGGTAGTTGAGGAGGGTTTGGCTCAGATAGTGGGCGGTGGCCGCGTCCGCGCCAGTGACGTCGATGGCCGCCAGGGCGCGATAGACCTCCGGGTTCAGCGAAAGGGCGGTGGCTTCTTCCGCCACTGACTGGGTCAGCGCCCGGGCTTGATCCCGAACCGCTTTGTCGGGGTGCACGCTGTCGAGCAGCCCGGCTTGCGACGCGGTGGCGCTCAGGGTGCTTACTGCTTCGTCATACGGGCGCAGTGTATTCTCCAGCGTCCTGGCGCCCTGCACGGCCAGCAGCCCGGCAATTTGTTGCCGCTGCCATTGCAATCGTCCCTGCACCCAGGTTTCCAGTGTGGCGGCGTCGATCTCTCCGTTACTATCGGCCCAGGGGTGTATGCCGTTTATTGCCTGTTCCGTGGCTGCCTGTTCGTTAGATGAGTTCAAGAGCGGGTATACCTCCTGTTTCAGGGTATCTCAGCCCCAGGCTTCCCTTAAGATCGTGCCGCCTCATACCGTTGTTGCATCCAGCCCATGCGGCGGGTAAGATGCCCAGATTGTCACCATGAATTCAGCCCCATCTCTGTCGCAGCACTCTCTCCGCGCACGCATCGGCAAGGTGTGCATAGCGATCATTGGTTCGATTGCAGCCGAGATGATCGATCGCGCGACCGAAGCCATGCGCGACAGTCTATTTCTTGAGTTCAGGCTGGACTACCTGGACAAGCCGCTGGCTGCTTTGCCCAAACTTAAGGAGTTCCTGGCGGAGAACCCCCTAGTGACCGCGATCGGCACCTGCCGGCGGGAGGCCAACGGGGGCAAGTTCAAGGGAACAATCCCAGCGGAGTTGGAGATACTGCAGAAGGCTAGCGCGGCTGGCTTCCACCTGGTGGATCTGGAACTGCAGACAGCTGAGGCCATCAAAGCAGCAGATTTGGAGAAGTTACGGGCGCGGGGAACGGCGCTCATTGTCTCCTGGCATGACTTTCAGGCCACCAAGGATCTGGACGGGTTGTTCGAACGCATTCGCCCTTACGATCCGGAGTTCATCAAGATTGTGACCACCGCGCGCTCGCTGGCTGACAACGTGGTGATGATGCGTTTTCTTGGGCGCACCGGTGATCGCGCGAACATGATTGGCCTCTGCATGGGCGAACAGGGAATCATCAGCCGCGTGCTGGCAGTGCGGGCCGGCAGCGTGTTCACGTTTGCTGCCGCGACCACGGGGGAAGAAACAGCGCCGGGCCAGATTGCTGCGCGCACACTCACGGATACTTATCGCATCGGCCAGATCGACGCCGCCACACGTATCTACGGAGTCGCCGGCAACCCTATCAAACATTCCCTGTCGCCGGTGATGTTGAACACGGCCTTCCACCGTGAATCAGTCAATGCCGTTTACCTGGCGCTGCAGACCAGCAAGCTGACTGACCTGCTCACGCTGGTACGCGAGTTGCCACTGGCCGGGCTCAGTGTCACCATGCCGCTGAAGCAGGAAGTGCTCAAGCACCTGGAGAACACCGACCCGGTGTCAGCGAAGGTTGGCGCGTGCAACACGATCGTGCGCGCGCAGGATGGCAAGCTTTACGGATTTAACACCGATGTCGGCGCCATCGTTCGTCCGCTGGAGAAACGAATGAATCTGGCTGGCGCGAAGGTTCTGGTACTTGGCGCCGGGGGTGCGGCGCGCTCCGCCATCTTTGGGTTGGTCGACAAAGGGGCTGACGTTTCGATATTGAATCGAACTCCGCAGACTGCGCAGAAGCTGGCGCGGGAAGCAAAAGCTAAAAGCATTCGCCGGGAAGCTTTGGGGAAAACCAGCTTCGACGTGATTGTGAACGCCACGTCCGTCGGCATGCACGGGGTCAAGCCGAACCACATTCTGGAACCAAAAGAGCTGAATGCACGGCTGGTGTTCGACCTGGTGTACAACCCGGTCGATACGCCCTTGTTAAAGATGGCGCGGCAAAAGGGGATCGCGGTGATCACGGGCGTGGAAATGTTTGTGCAGCAGGGTGCGCGCCAGTTCGAAATATGGACAGGAAAACGAGCGCCGGAAGAGGAGATGCTGCGCGTGGTGGTTCATGCCTTGCGGCAACGCGCGGAAGCGGCAGCAGCTCTGGAGACGCCGGCTTAGCGAGGACCGCGGTTTGACCAACAACGCTCAGTACTGGATTGATCGATTGGGCCTCGGCCCCCACCCCGAGGGCGGCCATTATCGCGTGACCTACACGGCAGACCTGAAGATTCCCCAAGAGGCGCTGCCCTCTTCCTTTCAAGGCGACCGCTCGGCCTCCACTGCGATCTACTTTCTTCTCGATGGGAATGACTTCTCTGCTTTTCATCGCATTGCCTCGGATGAGCTGTGGCACTTTTATGCTGGAAGCACGCTGGCCGTATATGTGATCGACACTGAGGGTCATCTCAGCGAGCTTTTGCTGGGTAGCCATCCTGAGGCGGGTGAAGTCTTCCAGGGCACGGTGCTGGCGGGGTGCTGGTTTGCTTCGCGGGTAAGGGATGCGACAGGGTTTGCACTCGTGGGATGCACGGTAGCGCCTGGCTTCGATTTTGCTGACTTCGCCCTGGCGCATCGGGCGGAGCTCACCCAGCTCTACCCTGCCCATGAGCAACTGATCGCCGGTCTCACCCGGCAATAGTTCGTGCTAACTCCAGAAGCTGCGATCGAGTGTGCGGTACTGGATGGCCTCGGCAATGTGGCCGACTGTGATGCTGGGCTGGGCATCGAGATCGGCGATGGTGCGCGCCACTTTCAAGATCCGGTCGTGTGCCCGGGCGCTCAAGCCTTGTTGCTGCATAGCGCGTTCCAGCAGACGCTCGGCATCGGCTGAGAGTTCACAGTAGGTGCGGATCAGGCGCGTGCTCATTTGTGCGTTGGTATAGACGTGATCGGCGGTAAATCGTTCGTGCTGTCTTTGGCGAGCCGCCAGCACGCGGGCACGTATTTCTGTCGAACCTTCTACGGCGGGTGCTGACCGCAGCTCCCGGTACTGCACTGCCGGTACTTCTATATGGATGTCGATACGATCGAGCAGCGGGCCGGAGATCTTGGAGATGTAACGCTGCATCATGGGCGGCGTACACGAGCACTCGCGCGACTTGTCATTGAAATAGCCGCAGGGGCACGGGTTCATGGCTGCAGCCAGCATGAAGCGGGCTGGGAAGCTGAGCGACATGGCTGCGCGTGCAATGGTCACGGTACCGTCTTCGAGCGGCTGGCGCATCACTTCCAACACGCTGCGCGGGAACTCTGGCAGCTCATCGAGAAACAGGACTCCGTTGTGGGCGAGCGAAACTTCGCCGGGCCGTGGGATACTGCCGCCACCGATCAGCCCTGCGTCTGAGATGGAGTGGTGCGGCGCGCGGAAGGGCCGCTGCGTAACCAACCCCGCTTCGGAGTCGAGCACGCCGGCAACGGAGTGTATCTTGGTCGTCTCGAGCGCTTCCTCCAGCCGCAGAGGCGCGAGGATCGAAGGCAGGCGCTTCGCCAGCATGGTTTTGCCGGACCCGGGCGGGCCGATCATCAGGATGTTGTGGCCGCCAGCGGCTGCTACCTCGAGCGCGCGCTTGGCCGACTGTTGTCCCCGTACATCTTTGAAGTCGAGCGAGAAGCTGTGATGCGCGCCCAGCAAATGCTCCGAATCTACCTTTAGCGGTTCCTGATGAATGCCTCCATTGCCTGCCGCGTTCAGCAGTTCTCGTACCTGCAGCAGCGTGCGCACCGGGTAGACGTTGAGACCCTTCACGACGGCTGCTTCGGAAGCGTTGCGTTCGGGTACCAGAAGATTTGCGATGCCCCGCTCGCGCGCCGCTACAGCGATCGGCAGCACACCGGGAACGCCACGCAATGCGCCATCCAGCCCTAGTTCCCCTACCAGCAGAAATTGACCGATGTCTTTGATCTGCAGCGCACCATACGCGCCAAGGATGCCGATCGCCATCGGCAGGTCGAAGCCCGAGCCTTCTTTCTTGAGATCAGCGGGCGCAAGGTTAATCGTGATCTGGGTGGGAGGTACATCGAATCCGGAGTTCTTGATGGCAGCCCGGACGCGATCGCGGCTTTCCCGCACCGCGGCATCGGGTAACCCGACGGTGTGAAAGTGATCTTCCGGCATGCGGATGCCGGAGAAGTCCACTTCGACGTCAATGATGTGCGCATCGATGCCGTAGACGGCCGCGCTTACTGCCTTGAAGAGCATTGGCGGCTCCCTGTTGAGGTGGCGCGAGTATAGCAGTGGCTGAGGAGTTGCCTGATTGCGGCGGTAAGTAGCGCGGCAGGTGCTGGCAGCGAGAGGTGGCCTCTCGATGCGCCAGGCACGGGCGGTGGCGGAAAGTGGACCTTTGCCGCGGGGCGCGGCGGTTGATTAAGTTCGTTTCACAATGATGGCGGCGTGTCTCACCACGCATGTTCGCTGCGACCGCAATGCCCTACTCCCTGGACGGGTG
>CAZZVD010000101.1:0-16664 GCA_964657465.1 uncultured Acetobacteraceae bacterium
TCCTTACAGGTCGCCGCTCCCCGCCCTTGAAATTCGATCCGCGGCGCCATCCGCTCCAGGGCCCGGAAGTGATGGCCTGGCCGTATCCTGCCGATACCTCCGTGGTGGATACTCACTCAGGCGCGGAGGCGTTTGCGAAACGGCTGTGCGTTTTAATGCTCTTTGTCTGTCTGGGTTGCCGGATGGCAGAAGCCCTGGATCCGGCGAAGGCCTTCAGCCAGTACATTCAAACCAATTGGAATTTTCAGTCCGGTCTGCCGCAGAATACGATTAACGGCGTAGCTCAGACCAGCGATGGGTTCCTCTGGCTCGCGACGGAAGAAGGTCTGGTCCGCTTCGACGGCACCTCGTTTGTGACCTTCGACGGGCGCAACGCGCCGGGGTTGGGCGCTCGCCTGATTCGCAGTCTCGCGCCCAGCGGCGACGGAGGCATGTGGATCGGCACGCAGTCCGGGCTGGCCCGCTACGAGCACGGCCGCTTTATTGACTGCCGTACCCGGTCTGATTGGGACCGCGACATCTACGACATCACAATCGGCAAAGACGGCGACGTTTGGTTTAGCAGCGAAGACGGTCTCAAACGCATTCGGTTTGACAAGCAGGGCCGCCGAACGCAAGCCCGCAATTACACCACAGCCGACGGACTGCCGAGCAACGCCATTACCGCTCTGGTGAGCGCCCAGGATGGAAGCCTTTGGGTGGGAACCCGGGCCGGTTTGGTGCATTTCGTCCAGGAGCGCTTTGTTACGCTTCCCGGCACGCAGGCGGGCAAGCCGGAAAACATCGTGAGTCTTACCCAGGGCAGGCAGGGTGATATGTGGGTGGGGACGAACGACGGTTCAATCGAGCGCTGGACGGGCGGCCGGCTGGTTCTCGAATGGCAGGGCCGGGTCACGCACGGCGCCCAGGTCGTGAACCTGCGAGAAGATAGTGATGGAAGCCTATGGATCGCCTTCAGGAAAGTGGGTTTGGGAAGACTGCGTGGCGGCAAGTTGGACCTGTTCACCACTGCCAACGGCTTACCCAGCATTGATCCGGACTGGATTTTTGAAGACGTTGAGCGCAACCTGTGGGTGGGTTGGGCCGATGCCGGCCTTTCCATGCTTCGTGATGGTAAGTTCAAGGTGTTTGGCAAAGCAGAGGGTCTGTCCTCCGACGTGGTCTCGAGTATCGTCGAGTCACAAAGCGGCGATCTATGGATTGGTACGCATGCTGCGGGGCTGAACCGGCTGACCCTTTCCTCTCCCGCTTCCGAGTCCCTGGGAAAGTTTTCTGTGCACGCTGGCCTGTTTGCGGCGGGCCCCGCGAAAACGTCCGTGCTTGCGCTGCTAGAACAAAAGAACGGCACGTTCTGGGCAGGATCCGATCGCAGTTCCGTGACCCGCGTTGAAAAGGGCCGAGCGACCACCTTCCAATTGCGGGGAGACCATTCCGTTACCATTTCGGCGATCGTCGAAGATAGCAATGGGGAGCCGTGGTTCGGTTTCGACAGGGCGAACGGACTTGCCCGCCTGCACGACGGCCACTTCGAATTCAAATCATTGCCGAGTAGAGTCAAGGGGCTTTCCATGGCGCCGGATGGTTCCCTTTGGATAGCGGGCTACCTGACCGGGCTAACTCACTATTACAAAGATGGCGCTTTCCGCACTTATAACCAGAAAGATGGTTTTTCGAACCTTTTTCTCACGTCTGTCTACGTGGAACCGGATGGGGTGGTTTGGGCCGGCACTTTACAGGGAGGGCTCTACCGGCTGAAAGATGATCGCGTGACCCACTACTCGATCGAGCAGGGTCTTTCCGATTCGACCGTTGGGGCGATTGTCGACGACGGACGGGGATTTCTGTGGCTGACGGGAACCCGCGGCATCATGCGGGTTTCCCTGCAGGAGCTGACCGACTACGCGGAAGGTCGTGTCTCTTCTGTGAATACCCGCACCTTCGACTACTCGGATGGCTTACGCACCAACGAGTGCAACTTTGAAGCGCAACCTTCCGCCTGGAAAGACCGCGAAGGCCGGTTGTGGTTTGCGACGTTCTCGGGCGTGGCGATGATTGATCCGCGGCGGATCAGGACCAATCCCATCGCCCCGCTGCCGCAGATCGAAGGGCTGTTCGCGGAGAATCGAATGGTGGCCGGGGGTTCGGGCCTGCAGGTGAAGCCAAGCGTAACCAGCCTTTTGGTTCGCTTCGCAGCGCCTAGTTTTGTGGCGCCTGAAAAAGTACAGCTACGGTACCGGCTGGTGGGTTTGGAAGATGCATGGCTGCCAGGGGAGGCGGCGCGGGGAGCCGCTTATGCCAGCCTGCCGCCTGGCCATTACCGTTTCGAGCTCCAAGCCGCCAACAGTGACGGTGTGAGCAGCGGGATGATTGCCGCGCTTCCGTTCGATGTATTGCCGCACTACTACGAATCCTGGTGGTTCCGCCTGCTTGCGCTGGCCACCTTGATGGCGCTTGTATGGCTCGGCTATCGCGTGCGTACCCGCTACCTGGAGCGGCTGGTCGGCGAGAAAACCAGAGAGGTACGAGCGGCGCTTGACACGGCAGAAGCCGCCTGCGATTTGCTGACCAGCGCCAAGCTGGCGGCCGAATCTGCCAACCGCGCCAAAAGCGAATTCCTGGCCAATATGAGTCACGAAATCCGCACTCCAATGAATGGTGTGCTGGGCATGACCAATCTGCTTTTGGAATCCAGGCTGGATCCCGAACAGCGGGAGTGTGCGACCCTGGTGAAATCGTCGGCGGATTCGCTGCTGGTCATCGTCAATGACATTCTCGACTTCTCCAAGATCGAGGCCGGCAGGCTGGAACTGGATGTTTTTGAGTTCAACCTGCGGGATACTCTTTCGCAGATATTCAGAACGCTTCACCTCCGCGCCCGGCAAGCCGGCCTGGAGTTCACCTTTGACATCGAGCCAGAAGTGCCCGAGCGGGTGGTGGGCGATCTGCACCGCTTGCGGCAGATCATTCTGAATCTCGTCGGCAACTCTATCAAGTTCACGCAACAGGGCCGGGTAGCGCTCAACATTGCACTGCAGTCGAGCACACCAGAAGAAGTGCTGCTTCATTTCGTGGTAAGCGATACCGGGATAGGGATCGCACCAGAAAAGCAGAGTCTCATTTTCACGGCGTTTTCGCAGGCTGATAATTCGACCACGCGCAAGTTTGGCGGGACGGGTTTGGGCCTGACCATTTGCATGCAGCTGGTTCACTTGATGGGCGGCGAGATCTGGGTAGAGAGCATTCTGGGGCAGGGAAGCCAGTTTCACTTTACGGCGCGGCTGGCGCGCGGCGAACCCTGGATCCGGACCGAGGGAGCGGCTCTGACCGTGATAGATACTATTTTCCCCGAGTCCCCGACGGCGGGTGTGCCAGGGCCGCGAAAGTTGCGTGTGCTGTTGACGGAAGACAATGCAGTCAATCAGAAAATCGCCTCGCGCGTGCTGGAAAAGCAAGGCCACCTGGTGACGATTGCTGGTAACGGACGCCAGGCGTTAGCGGCTCTCACGGCGGCCCAATTCGACGTGGTGCTGATGGATGTGCAGATGCCGGAGATGGACGGCTTCGAGGCCACGGCTGCGATCAGGGCAAGTGAGCGCGAGACCGGCGAGCACATCCCGATCATTGCCATGACGGCGCATGCCATGCAGGGTGATCGGGAGCGCTGTATCGAAGCAGGCATGGATCACTACGTTTCCAAGCCGCTGAAAATCGCCGAGCTGCTTGCATTGCTGCAAACGATTCCAAGAGCCGAGCAGCCAGAGCAGGCAAGCCCTGCTTAGGATGCCGGCCCCGCCCGTCTGCCCACAGGACTTCATCTATCCTGAGCCAACCCCTAACCAGATTTCCTGTTACGCCTTCACACACATCCACGCATGCTGTTTATCACAGCCGGTCACCGGATGCTCTTTCCTTCCGAGTCTGGTTGAGGAACAAGAGGGTAAATACCCGCCCACATCTCCCCGCTGAAAAACGCGGTGAGATATGGGGCACCCGGCGCTGTGGTGTGGTCTCACTCTGGTGGTCGGACGCTTGTTCAGGAGCCCTTCACCATCCAGACGGTCGGCGACGACGATAGAGTTAGTTTGTTGGGTGGTAATGTCTTGCCGGGCGTGTTCACGTACAAACCGGCAGTGCTGTCGTAGACCGTGTACCCGCTGCCGCTGGTGGTAATGGTGAAGGTGTCGCCGCTTGTGCCCAAAGCAAGGGCTCCTCCGTCATTGTAGAGATACTCTCCCGGGTTAGCTACCGATTGAAGCTGTTTGGATGCGGTGTAGGTGATCTGCTGATCAATGTTGTCCCTATAAGCATAGAGATATACATACGGACCGACGCCCCTTGCAGGATTGAGAGCCCAGCCAAGATCCATCGTGTTGCTCATGCCATCCTGAAATGTATACGACTTGCCGGTAGACAGCGTTGTACCACCTCCACCACCACCTCCACCTCCACCTCCGCTTCCACCAACCGTTGTGAACATCCAGACGGTGGGTGTGGTGGAAAGTGAAAGTTTGTTAGGTGGGGTAATGGCGCTTGCATTGTTTACGTAAAGGCCGCCGGCTGTTTTGTCCTGAATGGTGTACCCGTTGCCATTCGCCGCGATGGTAAAGGTGTCGCCTGTCGCTCCCAAGGCCAGAGCACCGCCCAGGTTGTAGAGATACCTGTCCGGGCTTGCCTCGGATTGAAGCATACCCGCACCGTTGAGGACGATTTGCTGACTGGGTCCGCCGTTGTAGTTGTAAAGATAAACGTACGTGCCGTCGCCCCACTGTGGATTGAGAGCCCATCCAAGATCCATGGTGTTTCCGGTGTTCGGATCCTTGATGCTGTAAGAACCGGGGGTTAAACCGGGGGGAGGAGTGACGGCTCCGCTGAAATTGAAGGTCCACAGGTTGTAGGCAGGGTCTGTGGCTCCGTAGCCGTCGTGATTCGCTCCAGACATGTACTCGACCCCATTCAACTGGTACAAGGTCTGGTTGTGTGTTCCCAGGTTAGACACGACCGTTGGCTGATTGAAGCCAGTGCCATTCCAGGGAAAGACGGAAACACGGCAACCGTTGTAGCTGCTGCCGTGGTCGTTGTATCCGCGGCTATTACACATAGGCGATGCCTGTTCCTGTTCAGCAACCGTGAAGAAAGGCACGCCATCCAGATTATCTACCGCTACCTGGTGAATATCGCGGTAAGTGCTATCCAGCTGGTGAAATGTCCAGAGTGCGTTGGGTGTCGAACCCGGGTCGTAATAGCCAAGTCCTGTAGGCCAGGGATTGCCCGAGGCATCCTGCTCGCCGCTCCCTATGATCAAAAGGTCGCGACCGGGCACTGGCAAAACCGCGAGCGCGATGCCTTGCTTGCAGGCAGGCTGCCCTTGCACGCTGGTGGTGGCGATCAGATGAGTAACCCATCCTGAGCCGCGCGCTGCGCTGCCGCCGGGATTCTGGTACCAATACAGGCTGTTGTTCGCAGGGTTGCAGGCCACGATGTTTGTTCGTGCGCCGCCATTTACGTTCGCGATGGCAATCGCGTCGACTGATTCGCCCGTGGGTGGTGAAAATGCTCCTTGAGACCATGAGTTGTATTTATCCTGAAATCCCAGGAAGGCTGTCTCGATATCTGTTGGAACGTCACTGCCGGAGGCAAGCACATCAAGCTTTCCGTCGCCATCCAGGTCAACCAGGTGGAGTTCATGCCCACCGCGATTTCCGGTGATGGTCACAACCGCCCAACCATTGCACAGAGAGCCGCCCCAGTTCAATGGATTCGCTAACCATACAATCCGCGTAAATTGCGACGCGATCAGACCGGCATACTGATCGCCGGGGTAGGTGAATGTTCGAGAACGTTCATAATATTGAGCGGGCACGCCGATCGAACAGTTGCTGCCTTTCTGATTGTCGTAGACGTAGCCATTCTTGTCGGTACCCAGGAAATAGCTTGGGTAAGTTGTACTGGTGAAGTTTCCGATTGCCTTTTCCCAATGTACGGAGTCGGGCGGGGCAGGGGATAAAACAGTGTGCGTCAAGAGTTGCGCGGTTTGGCCGTGAACGCACGGAACGATGAAGAAGGGCAGCATGAGAATTCGAAACAAGCAGACACGCAATTGCATATTAAGACCTCGACAATTTCAAGCAGCTAAACAGCACGAAGGAGCAACGACCGATTTGCGAAGACAGTCCCGGGTACGCCGGCATCCGCTAACAGGCCCGGGAGCTACGCATTCGCGCACTTACATTGCTATCGTTTGTGGGGGAATGAACAGAATTCCCAAGGCACGAGTGTTACAAACCTTTCATCACCCGGGGGGACAGGTAAATGAGAGGCAAATCGAAAAAGTTGAACGTTGACGATTCGCCACCAAGGATGACTGAACGATCAACTACCCAGGCAATCTGAAAAACTTTACATCCTGCCGGAGCAACATTGTAACCCGGATTTACTAAAAAAGAATTTATTTAAGCGCTAGATTAAAACCGTTCAGTTCTGGTGTGCTTTGTGCGGATGTCTGGCTTATATAAGATCATTGTTGTTCACTAGAGGGGTAAGCGCCGCGCCAGTGCAACGCTTTTACATCGCTCGCACCGCAACTTCTTCGGGCTAAGCGCGACAGTCCACATCTCGAGTAAAAACCGACCGGCGTTTTAAGAAGTGAAAGGGTCAATCAGCTGAATGGAGCCATTCGCGTCAAAGTGTAGCTCGGTTACTTTAGCGCTTCGCAGATGATTCTTATTCGATAACTGTGTATCGGCATAGAAGAGCCACCATTTCCCCTTCCATTCCACGATCGAGTGGTGCGTCGTCCAACCCTGCACAGGGAGCAGGAAGGGTCCTTTGTACTGGAACGGTCCCTCAGGCGACGTTCCGGTCGCGTAGGCGAGAAAGTGCGTGTCGCCAGTCGAATAGGTGAAGTAATAAATGCCATTGCGACGGAACACCCAGGAAGCCTCAAAGAACCGGCGGTCGTGGTCGCCGCCAAGAACCGGCTTGCCGTCTACGCCCAGGATCACGGCATCACGAGGGGGCGCGGCAAACTGCTTCATATCCGCGGTCAAGCGGGCCACCTTCGGCATCAGCGCAGGTTTGTCATCCTGGTGCAAATCGGTGGTGGAACCCGCGACAAATGCGCCGTTGGTCCAGTTCTCCAGCTGCCCACCCCAAATGCCGCCGAAGTACATATAGCTCTGCCCGTCGGTATCGGTGAAGACTGCAGGGTCGACGCTAAAGCTGCCCTGGATCGGTTCCGGTTCGGCTTTGAAAGGTCCCATCGGCGAGCTCCCGGTGGCAACCCCGATGCGGAATCGCCCTTCCTTGTCGCGGCCCGGGAAGTAGAGATAGTAGATGCCTTGGCGGTAAGCCGCATCGGGCGCCCATAGTTGTTTAGAGGCCCAGGGCACATCCTTCAGGTCGAGTGCGACCGGGCCGATTCTCACGGGGCCGCCGATACGATCCATCTGAAGTACCTGATAATCGTGCATGGCGTATTGATTGCCGAGATCATCGTCTGGTATGCCGGTCTCGACATCGTGCGAGGGATAGACGTAGATTTTCCCCTGGAACACATGCGCAGAGGGATCGGCTGTGTAGATGGAGGTGACCAGGGGTTGAGAGAGGTAGTGGCGGCCATTTGGTGCTGTGGGCCCATTTGCCGGCACAGTGCTCATGCCTAACCCGGCCGCAAGCAGGCAACTCATCGTCTGTTTCAAATGCGGATCCCCTCTCAATGTCTTACCGCGGTAGCATCATACCAAGACTTAAAAACCGCAGGACCAAAGTGGCCCAGTCCTCCAACGGAGTGGGGCGCCGCCTAACTCAGGACGGCATCCTGCCGGTTACAGTGGGCGGAAACTATCCATCATGGATACGAATAGCGGACGAAGTCTGGCGAAGTCTTGTTCCGGGGAGACAAATACGACGTAGTGCACATCGCCATCCTGACCGGGGATGGTGACCAGCCAGTCTCGTTCCGGCAGAGTGCTCCCGTTTTGCACCAGGGGCGAGCGCCCGCGCAATTCGAGCCCGTTCGCCAACCGTCCGCCCACCTTCATGCTTTGCAAGCTGCCTACCTGTTGCAGTCCGCCATTTTGCTGGCTCAATTGCTGTGCCAGTTGGGTGGTCGCATTGGCCAGCGAGTCTGCATCCGCGACGGCGCCGTTGGCCTGCACGCTCCCTATTACGGCGCCGTACACCAGGCCGAACGTGCCAAAGCCGCCGGCCGGGGCGAGCGTGGCTCCAGTGTTCGTGGCCTCGGTGGCTTGCCAGGATGCAGGATAGTTCATGCGAAACTTGGCGCCCTGGTACTGCGTCAGGCGGCCACCCAGACCGAGTTGCGAGGCGTTCAGCGCCACTGGCCCTTCACCGCCGTACTGGCCGGCCGCGCCGCCTGGTGGGTTTGCAGGGCCCGGGCCGGCTGCGGCTCCCCTGCCGGCCTGGCCCGGACCGGTCGCGTAGTTTGCGTTCTTCCAGGCCCCCTCTTTAATCTGCTGCGCGGTGAGGGTTTTATCCTGCATGGCGAGATCATGGATTCGCTTGAACGCGGCCGAGGTCACGAGGGGATTTTGCAACCGCGGCAGTGTATCGATTTCCGCATTCACGTACTCCGTACGATTGCCGGGATTGGGATGATCGGTGAGTATTTGCGCACCGCCGGCACCGTATTTCGATTGGATGATTTCGAAGAACTGGGGCAAGCCGCGCGGATCATACCCGGCGTTATAGAGGATGTCGGTTCCCAGGAGGTCAGCCTGCTTCTCATCGTCGCGCGACATGCGCAGGCCATAGAGCCCGGCGCCGCCGCCGATGACAGCCTGGGCAACCTGACCGCCGGCTCCGTTGCCCAGCAGGATGGCCGAGGCGATCTGTCCCAGCCCTGCGGCGAGGCCGGTCATCTGCTGCTTCTTCATGTTGCAGGTAGCGTGTCGCAGCACCACGTGTGATGTTTCATGCGCCAGCACACCGGCGAGTTGCGCTTCAGTCGTCGCGGCCTGCACTGTCCCGAGATTGACGAAGATGGCACCTCCCGGTAACGCAAAGGCATTCACATCAGAGCTCGCGACCACATGGAAGCTATATGGCCACTTGAGCCCGGGAGCATGGGTTGTGAGGTGAGCACCCAGCTGCGCAACATACTGCGAAACCGGATCACTCTCTGGCAGCACCGGCATTTGCTGGTAGACCTGGGCTGCTACCTTTTGGCCTTCCGTGACCTCCTGCTCTGGAGTGAATGGATTGGCGCAGGGTGTGGGTGGTTTATAGGTGGCGTGCGCCCGCAGGCCAGCGAGGCTGAACAAGAGTGCAACAGCCAACAGCCGGACGCTCCGCAGTGTTACGCAGGAACTGTTCGCGGCGTGTGTTCTGTTCGCGGCCGGCTCGCTCACCGGCGTGCGCGGTTCTGATGGCATAAAACTCTTTCTCCTGATTGCTTTATGGCTTGCCGGAAGTTTCCTGCAGCGCGCCTCCAGCTTACTCCAGCGGGGTGCCAATGGTCTCCATGCCGTGCTCTGATGTGGACACTGTCCACTGAGTTTTGCTAAGTTATTCGAGAGTCGCGGAGCCATCTTCAAAAAGCGTGTGTGGATGGCATCAGCTTGCAATGCGAGCGTGATATGAGAAGACCGCGCCAGGAAGGTTGCAGCACATGAGCCGAGTGCGCCTGCTTGTTGGAACACGTAAAGGTGCTTTCATCCTGACCTCGGATGGAACGCGGAAAGACTGGTCGGTTGCCGGCCCCTTCTTTGCCGGTTGGGAGATCTACCACCTCAAGGCATCGCCAGTCGCTCCGGACAGGATCTACGCCTCGCAAACGTCGGGCTGGTTTGGCCAGATCGTGCAACGCTCCGATGATGGAGGCCTGCACTGGAACCCGGTTGGCAACAAGTTTATTTACGACGGCATCGCCGGCACCCACCAGTGGTATGACGGTACTCCTCATCCATGGGAGTTTAAACGAGTGTGGCACGTAGAACCGTCGCTCACCTGTCCCGACACTGTCTACGCGGGCGTGGAGGATGCGGCCCTGTTCCGCTCGAGCGACGGCGGAGAGAACTGGGAAGAGCTATCCGGGCTTCGCCGCCACGGCACGGGTCCTGCATGGCAGCCCGGTGCAGGCGGCCTGTGTCTGCACACAATACTGCTGGATCCAGAAAACCCGCAACGTATCTTTATCGCGATTTCCGCCGCGGGCGCGTTCCGCACTGACGATGGTGGTCTTACGTGGAAGCCGATCAATCGGGGGCTACGCTCGCTCCATATTCCTGATCCCACGGCAGAGGTGGGCCACTGCGTACACCACATCGCCATGCATCCTGCGCGTCCACAAACGCTGTTCATGCAGAAACACTGGGACGTGATGCGCTCCGATGATGCAGGGGACTCGTGGCGAGAGATCAGCGGCAACCTACCGACGGATTTTGGTTTTGCTATCGATGTGCATGCGCACGAGACCGACACCCTCTATGTGGTTCCCATCAAGAGCGACTCGGAACATTTTCCGCTCGACGGGCAGTTGTGTGTGTATCGGAGCCGTTCCGGCGGAGACGAGTGGGAGCCGCTCACGGGCGGGCTCCCCCAGCAGAACTGTTACGTGAATGTGCTGCGCGATGCCATGGCGGTGGACTCGCTGGATTCCTGCGGGATTTATTTTGGTACGACGGGTGGCCAGGTGTATGGCTCTGCAGATTCCGGTGATAACTGGCAGGCCATCGCGCGGGATTTGCCCGCGGTGTTATCCGTCGAGGTGCAGACGCTCGCATGAGTTGTGCGGTTCGGGTAGAACTACCATCGCACCTTGCCCACCTGGCACGGGTGGCCCGCGAGATCACCGTGACGGTGGAAGGCCCGGTGACGCAACGGGCCATTCTGGACGCGATCGAGACGGCTTACCCTATGCTGGAGGGTACGATCCGCGATCATGTTACCCGGCTACGGCGTCCCTTTCTTCGTTTCTTCGGCTGCTCAGAAGACCTTTCGCATCTTTCCCCGGATGATCTGCTGCCGGAAGCGATCGCGCTGGGTAAAGAACCGCTGCTGATCGTGGGCGCGGTTGCCGGCGGTTGAACCGATGCGTGGGCGAGTTCCGCAGATCGCTTTGCGGTGGTGGTGATCAACAACCTTAAATAAAGGGTCGGCTTCTTGCTGCCGACGGTTCACTTGCCTGCGCCGAGGGCGTGCGCGCTCCACTCCTGAATGGCGTCACTGATCGGCAGCAGATTGCTCTCGCGAAACAGCGAGTGATGCGAGCCAGCCAGGGGCATGACCTTCGTCTCGCCTGCAGTGATCTGTCGCCATGATTGTACGGAGAGGGCACGCAGCGGCTCCTGGCCTTCAGCCATGACGAAGTGCAGGATGGGCACGCGGCTCGGCCGAGGGCGGTAAAGAGGGAAGTAGTCGTGCTCGGCGTGCCGGCGCAGCCATTGAAAATCAGTATTGCTGTGCTCCGTTACCTTTCGTAATGCGAGCCAAAGAAGGCGACGCAAGCAGAGCACCGGGAAGGCGAGGATCCTGCGCGGTGTCGCGGAACGGGTTAACACGCGGAATTGATTCCAGTAGCGTCGCCAGCCACGAACTACGTGCGGCTCGCCGGGCATAGGGCTGTCGAAGAGAACCAAGGTGACGGACTCGCCCTGTTGTTCGATGAGGCGAGCGGCTTCGTACGCGATGACGCCGCCGAGACAAAAACCTCCCAGCAGGTAGGGGCCGTCCGGGCGGTGCTTTCGGATGAGTGCGACTGCGTTGCTGGCGGCTCGCTCGATGAGGCCGGGGCCGGGAGCATAGAGTCCATTCTCCGGGCGTACCAGCCACAACGGCCGTTGCTTACCAAGGTGACGGGAGAGCAGCCGAAAGTACCAGCCCTCTTCATCGTCAGCCGGCATGAGGAAGGCTTCGAGGCCAGGACCGGCCCCGAGCAAGGGGTAGAGACGAAGGTCGTGAGACCTGATCTCCTGCGTGAGCGAAGGCGCGGCTAAAAGATTGGCCAGGGTCTGCAAGGTTGGCGATTCAAAGAAACGCTCGGTGGCCCCGGTTGGAAGCGGGCGTTCGAGCAATGCTTCCACTTCAGAAAGCATCGAGAGCGCACGGAGAGAGTCTCCCCCGAGTTGGAAATAATCGTCTTGCGGGCGGATTTCAGAGCAGAGCAGTTGGGCCGCCCAAAGTTCGGCAATCACTTTTTCCGTGCGGGTGAACGAGTATGCGCCGGCCCACGCGTCGGCACCCGGACTTGCGGCTTGACGGCCGCCAAAACGTTCGCGCAGTACCAGGCGCTGCGGTTTGCCCGTAGCGCCCAGCGGCAGGGCGTCCAGGAAATGTATCCGCCGCGGTACTTTGTAGCGGGCCAGGGTCTGACGAGCGAACGACTGTAAACCGGCTTCAGTCACCGAGAGGCCTTCGTGCAGGACTACGGCACAAGCTACGTCTTCGCCGAGTGTGGGGTGGGCCATGGCGAAAGTGGCCACTGCCTTTACCGCAGGATGTGCACGAAGAACCTGGTCGACTTCGGTGGGCACAATCTTTTGGCCGCCGCGGTTGATCATCTCCTTAAGCCGGCCAGACATGGTGAGCGTTCCTTCAAAATCGAGGACTCCAAGATCCCCGGTGCGGAACCAGGGACCCTCTGGAGAAGGCCAAAAAGCTTCGCGGTTGGCAGCATCGTCGTTCCAGTAGCCGGTGAGGACGCTGGGACCGCGGACGACGATCTCTCCTTCTTCGCCGGCAGGCAGCGGTTTGCCTTGGGAAGACATGATGCTGATCTCCGGGCCGACGCTGCGCCAGCCGGCAGGCCATGCGGGATCGAGGGAAGCGGCGGCGACGGCGCCTGTTTCACTCAGACCGTACATATCGAGGACGGGTACGCCCAGTTGTTGTTCGAGGGCACGATTAAGTGCGGGTGGAAGGGTGTTTCCTCCGGAGCGAACCAGCCGCAAGGATTGCGGCTCAGCCAGCGGGTGTTTCTGCAGTTGGGCCAGGATAGCCTGGTTCAACGTGGGTCCGCATGTGTACCAGGTGGGTTTATGGCTGATGAAGAGCCGGGTGAGAACGGCGGGGTCCAGGGTATCTGTAACGATCACGGTACCGCCAGCGCTCAGTTGGCTGAGGACGGAGAGAACGCCCTGAGCGTGGAAGAGGCGCGCCATCACCAGCAGCCGGTCTTGCGGGGTAAGGCGGAGGGACTGCCTGGTATTTGTGCTGGCGGCGGCCAGGTTGGCGCGGGTAAGGGGGACAATTTTGCGCCGGCCGGTAGTCGCCGAGGTGTGCAGCAGAAGAGCGGCTCCGTTATTGGGTTTTGCGGTCGCGCTGGTTCGATCAGCAACAAAGTATGGGGTGTGCCAAACAAGTTCTCCCTGCTCGAGGGAGGTCTGGAGCGCGACGAGGCCCAGCTCTTCTGCGATTTGCAGGCCTTCCGTATAGCCCGGGCTGCAGATGAAGGCTCGCGCGCCGAGTTCCTCGAGGTCGCGCTTTAGTTCTGCCGGGGTGAGCTGCGGGTTCAGCGGGGCACAGGCGCAGAAATGGAGGACAGCGAGTTGCGTTAGGAGGCAAGCGGCTCCGTCGGGCATGGCTACTGCGACAGTGTCGTGCGGGGTGAGGTGCAGGGAACGCAGCAGCACGCCCAACTTGCTGAGATGATGAGCGAGTTGGTCGTAGTCCCAGGCGACCAGGCCAGGCTGAACGATTGCCGCGTTCCGGTGGAAATCTTTGGAGTTAAGCCGGAGGATCTCAGCGAGGGTGGGCTGTTCGATTTGATCTGGCGACGGTGGCATGGGTCGTGACTTGCCTGGCCCAGGTAGCAGTGCGACTGGGCAGGGCGCCTTTTCTTTCGCAGATGAGAAAGGACTGCCAAATTGTGGAGTATTTGCTGGCGATTGACAAGCAATCTTCGCCGCGCCCCAGTAGGGTGATCAGGAAGGTGATCAGGATGACAGGTCTGGGGATTGCTTCCCGCAGGTCTGGCCGCCAATCGCAAACGGCAGAGGAGAGCAGTTGCTACGGGCGTTGCCACGCCGAACGAGGCCGAGGAATCCGCAGTTCACTCGCGGGGTCAGTTACCGTTGGACCAGCAAATCAAGCCACCGAGCCGTTCATGATGAAAGGTACTGAACATTGAAGTGCCAAGCCGGGTGTGATCGACAGTCAGTCCGCGACTTGCGTACCGGCGCAGGCAGAAGTCCTGCCATCGCTTGTGGAATGGATTCTGGCAGGTTCACTGGGCTTCTCTTTGTAAGCCAATCTGGGCCTCTACGCTGGGTGGGATTATTGTGTTCTTTTCGGGCACGGGGCTTTCACGCTCCAGGTCCCCCTGGTCCCAAACGATCGCGCGCACCCAGGCTCCGCTCGCGTTGGCCACCAGGATAGGCAGCGCTGAAAAATATCGCCGGACGCCATCCAGCAGCTCGTCAGGAATGTGAATGTCTTCCAGCAGCAGCTTTTGCCGGCTGAGAAGGATGCGATGTGCATCGGCCTCGGCATGCTCGTCGCCATAGCCGCCCACCGAGAGGGCATCGATGCCCATGCCCTTCACGCCGCGATCGACGAGGTACTGTGCTCCATCACCGGACATGTAGGGCCATTCCATAAGAAAGGACTTCGAATTAATGCGCCGATCGCCCCATCCAGTCTTCAGCAGCACAAAAGTTCCAGGGGTGATCAGCGCTTCCTGTTTGCGCAGATCGGCATGGTTGATGGGGTGACTGGGCGGCAGGGGCCGCAAATCAATCGCCACGCAGGTCCCATAGAAATGTGAGAGGGGAAGCTCGCTTACGGAGGGAAGATGAGGCTCGAAGTGAAAGGGAGCGTCGATGTGGCTGCCGGAGTGAGTCATCAGCTCAAGCCGCTCAACGGTCGCTCCTTTCACCTGCGCGTGCTGAAAGTAGACGACCGAGTTGGGTGGCTGGCCAGGGAATTGTGGGCTGTTGTTGTAGAGCGGCTGGCTAAGGTCATAGATCATTTCTGAAGCGCTCCGCATCCTTGTGTTTTAGTGTGTGCTCCGACTCTGGGGCGAGAGATCCGGGTGCGCTCCGCAGCCAGCGGGGTAGCGTCCGCTTGCAGAACGTCGATGGCCTCCGAGGCGCGCATGCGCGGCAGATCAAGGGTGTTCAGATCACCTGGCGCACGGTGTCGCTGGCGGCGGTGAGTGCGATCCGCATGCGGTTCGGCTCGCCACGGGCCAGTGCTTCAGAAAACTTGATGGCCTGGCTGGCCTTGATTTTCGCGGGCAGCATCGCCGTATATGGATCGACGACTGCCTCGATGATCACGGGTCCCGGCATGGCCAGCGCCCGGTCGAATTGCTCGCCGGCTGTTTCGGGATTATCGATGCGGACACCCTGCGCGCCCACTGCCTTGGCGACAGCGACATAGTCTACGGGAAACAGTTCGCACTGATACTCAGGATTGCCCTGGAACACCATTTGCTCCCACTTGATCTGGCCGAGGCTATTGTTTTTGATGATCACCAGCTTGATAGGCAGCTTATACGCGACCGCAGTGATGATTTCGCCCATCAGCATAGTGAAACCGCCGTCGCCCACGATGCCAATCACCTGACGCTCAGGGAACGCAACCTGCGCGGCGATGGCGTAGGGAAGTCCGCAGGCCATGGTCGCCAGATTTCCCGAGCAGGAGTGCATCTGGCCTCGCTTGGCCGGCATATAGCGCGCCCACACCGTCGTATTCGTACCCGAGTCAGATACAATAATGGCGTTTTCCTCGGTGCGCTTGCCCAGTTCCCAGCCCACCACCTGTGGCTTCATCGGGGTAGCCATGTTGGTGCCTTCTTTTTCCAGGCCCTCTACCCATTTCTTCATGCCTTCTTGTGCCTTCTCAAGAAAGCCGCGGTACTTGTTCCGGTGCAGCATGGGGAGCAGCAATTGCAGCGTCTTTTTGCTATCCCCGACCAGGCCCACGTCCGCCGGATAGCGCAAGGCGATCCGCTGCGCGTTCGCGTCAATCTGGACGCACCTGGCATCGCCTGGTTTGGGCAAAAACTCGATGTATGGGTAGGACGTGCCGATCATGATGAGGGTATCGCAGTCCTCAAGAACATCCTGCGACGGTTCTGTGCCCAGCAGACCGACGCCCCCGGTGGTGTACGCGGAATCATCGGGTACGACTGCTTTGCCCAGCAGCGGCTTTACAATTGGCGCACCCAGCAGCTCTGCCAGCTGCAGCAGTTCATCGGTCGCATGCAGTGCGCCTTGCCCGGCAAGGATGGCGATGCGGTTGCCGTGGTTGATCAGGTCCGCGGCGAGTTGCAACTCATTCAGTTGCGGAATATTTCCGCTGATCGCTGGAGTGGCTGAGGTGTGGTGCGGAACATTGCGCTCGGAACGCTGGCGCTTGCCCACATCCTGCTGCTGCACATCAATCGGGATACAGATGTGCGCGACCGAGCGTTTCATGATGGCGGAACGGATGGCCAGATCGGCCACCGGCTCCATGTGAGGCCCGCTCATGACTCGGGTGTTGTAGCAGGAGACATCCATGAACAGCTTGTCGAGCTCGACATCCTGTTGCGAGAAGGTACCGATGACGTCGCTATACTGCATGCCGGTGATGGCCAGTACCGGTTGCTCGTCCATCTTGGCATCGTAGAGGCCGTTGAGCAGGTGAATGCCGCCGGGCCCGGAAGTAGAAAGACAGACGCCGAGCCGGCCTGTGAACTTGGCGTAGGCACAAGCCATGAA
>CAZZVD010000102.1:0-5607 GCA_964657465.1 uncultured Acetobacteraceae bacterium
ACAAATTTCTACAGAGCTCCAGCATCGGACACGCAGAGAAACCCGCCGTGCGGCCGAACCTGATCGCTGCGTAATGCTGACAAACTCCTGGCTTATCTGCACGCGCACCTGGGGTAAGGAGGACAGCAAACCAAGCCTCCGCAACACCAGACCCTGCCCTGGCGGACGTCCGCCTGTAAACTATGAACTGGTCAGCAACAATTTCGGTAGCCTAACCAGATTTCAAACTCAACCCAGGAGATGTCAATTGTCAGAGCATCACAACACACCGAAGCCGCACGAGCCCCACGCCATCGAAGACGAAAAGATCAAAGGGCCTCATGATCCGAAAGAAATCAATCCGAAGATAGCTTCCGATATCGCCTACTGGTCCAAAGAGTTCGGTGTCACAGGCGATCAGCTGCATGAAGCGATTCGCAGCCACGGGACCCACGTCGAGAAAGTGCGAGCAGCCCTCCACACAAAAGCGGTTTAGAGATAAGCAACCAGCTGGAACTGATCCGTCCCCACTCTGTTCAATTTCCATAACAGCCGGAGCGAACCAAACAAAAGCCCCTGGCCGAAAAGGCCAGGGGCTCATTTGCGCAATCGACTAGTAACTGACCTTGAGACTTAATTGAATGTTCCGCGGATCATTTCGGGTGCCGTAGACCGTGCCAAGATCACCGAAGTCAATGGTGGTGCTGATGTTACCAGAACCACCGTAGATCGGGTGATTGAAGAGGTTGAGGAAGTCTGCGCGGAATTCGGTTTTGATTCGCTCCGTACCAAACGTCTTGGCAACGCCCAGGTCTACGTTGTTGTTGGCAGCTTCGCGCAGCGTATTCAAATGAGTGGGTTCGTTTCCATATCGAAACGAGAATGCCTTGCAGCTCGTGCCGTTCGAGAAGTCGTCGCAACGCTGCGTTCCGGTCCCATCTTGATTCGCGCCCATGAATGCGGCTGGATTGATCCAGTTGAGCTTGTTGCGGCCCGCTGGCTTGGGGTTTCCGACCAGATCGGGCAGACCGCCTCCTGGAAAGCCAAAGGCGCCCAGCGGATTATAAGAGAACCCGACCGGCTGAGGCAGAGGAAGACCACTTGAAAGAGTCACCGCGGTGGATACGTTCCATCCGCCGAGTGTCTGCTTTACTGGCCAGGGGGCACTGTTGCCAAAACGCCGGCTTTCCCCGTAGGGCAGCTGGTAGACCAGCGCCTGGGCAAAGCTTTGCGGTACGTCATGTGTGCTGTAGGAGTAGTCAAGTTTGGTGTTGGTCGCATCGCGCCAACTATCCACACCCGTCCAACCCAGGCGAGCCTCCGAGCCATTGTCCAGATCCTTCGACCAGCGATAAGTCGTGATCGAGCTTAGGCCTCCCGAGAAGGAGTGCACATATTTCATGCTCAGTGCATCGAATTGCGACCGTGCACCAGGAGTCGATCGCGTCAGTTGGAGATAGCCAAACGCGGGAAAGGGCCGAAGCAAAGAGTTATACGGAACAGTCGCTGCGCTCAGAAAACTATTGGGGTCAGTTATCACCCCATAATAAGGGTTAGGCACCTGGTTGTTGAGTGCCGAACCCAGCGACAGATCCGAGGTCGGCATCTGATCAAAGTCAAGATTCGGATTGCCATACAGGAGTCTACGTCCGCGAACACCCGTGTATCCGATCTCCGCAACCGAGTGGGCCGAAACCTGATATTGCAGGTCTGCACTCCATTCGTAGAGTGCTCCCACCGGATGGGGACCCTTGAGCCACATCTGCCCCACGCCAATGCCAATCAAGGTCTGGTCGCCGGCTGTGTTCCCGGTTGGCTTTACGAGACCACCCGGAAATGGATTGCTGACGAGATTACCGGGAATGTAACCCTGGTTGTTTACGGTGGATACCCAGGGCGTCTGCGAGGTATAGCCGGGCGACTGACCGCCGCCGTCATAACCAAGCATGGCAGAAGTAGGCGTGTAGAAGATGCCGGAGCCGGCGCGCACTGCCAACTTTGGAGAAAGTTGATAGGCAAATCCAAGCCGGGGAGAGAAGTTGAGATTGTCTGGCTCCCACGCAGACCGGCTACGCCCATTGACACCAGCGAATTCAAAAGCTCCCCTGACTGTCGCGCCATAAGCCTGGCTGAGGGAGTTCACTGCTGCAGGGTCAAAATAGGCAACCCGGTTATGCCTCTCAGTTGCGGGGCGCTGGTTCTCGTACCGCAAGCCGGCATAGATGGTCAGCCTGGGAGTGGCGTGCCAGTTGTCCTGCACATAGAGCCCGAAACTGTGCTGGCTCATCGCAGGATCCATATTGAAATTCGTACCACCGCCACTGCCGACTCCAAGCAACATACTCGCAATTGGATTACCGGAAGCAGTGGTGTTGAGACTCACTTGGCACGGGCTAGCCGGATCAGAACCGGGGTCGCAGGAGGTCTGGCTGTTTGCGAAGTTGAAACTCGCCGGAGCATCCTGGCGAATGTTGATCATGCCTACGTCATAATTGAAGCCAAATTTAAGAGCATGTGCATGAATCTCTCGCGTGACGTTAATCGCCCCGGTAGAAACATAACGCACATACCGTTGGAAGCTGGAATAGCTTGTGCCCTGCTGGGCGTATTGCCCGGCACCGGCAGTCACCAGCGGCAGCAACGGGGCCTGGGAGAGCGCTGGAGACAGGCCAATTTTGCTGAGGTCGGCAACCCCAAGGCCGACGGATTGCTGGCCTTCCCACCAGCGGCTTGTTGCACCGTAGATATTGAAAACCCAGTTCGGTGTGGGGGTGATGGCGTCATTGAAGGCTACCTGAATGCCGTGATCGTTGTTGCCCGAGATGCTATCGGCTCCGTTGCAAAAGATGCAACCAGGGGTTTGATTCTCACGTACCCGGTCAGAGACACGCACAAACATTCGGTTTTTGTCGCTCTGCGCCCAGTCGACTCTCGCGTCGAATTTATCGTTGGATGTGTTGTTGGGAGCACTTCCGGCGAAATTGTTCAGATGGTTAGGTCCCGTGCCAGGCAGGTTCGGCAATGGGTAAAGGGCCGCCAATTTTTGTCCAACCGGATCCAGTCCTCCGGGAATTTTATTGCCTGGGTAGGGAGTGCGCGTGTAGTAGGTGTTACCGCTTGCGTCGGTTCCCTGTGTGGTGGTGTTGGGATCGTAGATCACATCCAGGGAGCCGTTCGCAAGGTAGGTCTGGGAAAAATCACCCTGCCGCTCCAACGCTGTGGGCACGGTGAACAGCCTGCGACCGAGACTGCCGGGTTGACGCAAACCTTCATAACCGCCAAAGAAAAACCAGCGCTTGGTCCGCCAGATCGGGCCGCCGAGATTGGCGCCGAACTGGTTGCGATGAAAGTTGGGACGAGCCGTGATGTTTTCAGGCGTAGCGTTCTTGTTAGACCAGGTATTTGCGTCCAGCGCTGAATTGCGCAGAAAGTCGTACACTTCGCCGTGGAGGGACTGGCCGCCGTTTTTCGTTACCAGCGTCACGATCCCTTCGCCCCCTCCGTGGTACTCCGCATCGTACTCGTTCTGTACGACCTGCTGTTCCTGCACGGAATCCTGAATGGGCGATACGAGAAGGCCGCCCCAGTCAATGGCCGTAGAGGGTGCGCCGTCAATCAAAATTTCCGCTTCAGCAGAGCGGCCGCCATTGATCCCAAAGGCGCTCGCCTGCTGGTCAAAAGTCTGCGACCGCGACGTCAACCCTCCCTGCGCTTGCGTTGTTCCCGCCAGGTCAAAGAGAAAGTTGAGCGGATTGCGGGTGCTGTTAGGCAGACCTTCAATCAACACCTGATCCATGGTGATCGAATTGTTTGGGCTCTCCGTATCGACGAGCACGGTATTGGCTGATACCACGACCTGCTGCTGGGAGCCGCCAACCATCAGTTGCATATCCACATCGGCTGCGGTGTTGGCGCGCAAGACAAGTCCGGTTTTCAGAACACTTTGAAAGCCGGGCGCCGACGCATTCAACTGATACGTACCCGGCAGCAGATTCTGGAAGTCATAAGCGCCGCGGGCGCCAGTGATTTTCGCCCGCTCGTCTTTAGTATCTGAGTTTGTAAGCTTCACCGTGGCGCCGGTAATCAGTGCGCCGCTGTTATCAGTAACTGTGCCAGTGATCGAAGCAGAGAAAGTTTGCGCTTGAAGGTTGAAGGCGGCCGACGTGAGCAGCAAAAGCGCGCTCCATGCCGCTAACCTGAGAGAGGAAATCCGCTTGGCGAGCACGCCTTGTGCGTCTGCTGGCTGGGTTGCTGCAAGTTTCTTTGGAACGAGAAGAGTTGTTTTGCTATTGTTCATTGTTTTGTCCCCGAGAATGGGTTAAAAGCCTGCGCCTTGATTGACTACCTACTTTGGGGTGCGGGCGCAAAGCCGCGCACCACACATTGAACGATCTGGTTGATTTCCTGGACACTCAATGTTCCACCAAATGCAGGCATGCCGCGATCGTTGCCGTTAGTAAGCACGCCGATCAGTTCGTTGTCTGTTTTTGAGGATTGCCATTGAGGGTCTCTAAAGTTTGGAGTGTGTGCGGCCTCCCGGCCCTTGCCGTCCGCGCCATGGCACATCGTGCAGCGCTGATTAAAGGTCGAACTCTGTTCACCGCATTGCGGAACAGCAATAGGCGCTGCCGCAAGCGGCGCATGCGCCACTTGTTCTATATGAGCCGGGCCTGCGATGACAGTGACATGAGGCCTGGTGGATGACGAGGAGCGCGCAAAGGCATACACCGCGCCGTCACGAGTACTCACAAATACTTTCGCGTCTCCCACAGCAAGTCCTGAAAAATGGGTCCAGCCAGAAATCTGGTCGCCGCTGGACCATAACTCTCTTCCCGTGCGCGCATCCAGGGCGTGAAGAATCGCATGGCCATTGCTGTGCTTCTCGCGGTCGCCGAGTAACTGGTGAATGTCGCCCTGGTTTACCTGTTGCGTATTCTCGCCCGTCCCCAGGACGAAAACCACGCCTCCCGCGATCGCTGCGGGATCGGGCACGGCGATGTCGGCTGAAATCCAGGCCGGCTTTAATACAGGTTGCTTGTCAGCTCCTGGTTCAACGGTGAATGCCATGAGAGAGCCATTCTTTATCGCGCCATACGAGGTTGGAAATTGCGCAGAGCTGGTTGGTACTCCCCAGGTGGGTACATAGAGCCAGGTGCGATCGCCATCCTGCCACGTACTCATCGATCCCCAGATGCCCTGGCCTTCAAAGGTCTGGGCTGCATTGGTGTAGCGCGGGGAGATATAGGCAGCCTTGTGATGGTCAGAGCCTGACATGTTCGCGGTATCCGTTAGGTAGATAGCGCCTTCCTTCCCTCCGGAGGCAGTCAGGACACGGTCACGCCAATGAAAGATCGCTGTTGTGGTCGTGCCCATATCAAGATCGCGGCGCGTCAGGTACTGCCAACTCTCCGGCGTGTAGTAGCCGGCAAGCTCAAGGGTGCGCGGTGCAAGTTTCAGCACCGTGTCGCCGAATTCGTTAGCAGCCGGGTCGAAAGGTGCATCCCCGGTCGCACCATAGATGAAGCCGTCAAATCCAACAGAAACTCCGCCCCGGCCCCATACACCCGCACCGCCATAAATCGCGCTGTAGAACTGAACCACCGGTCTTCCGGGCTGATCAGGATTGAT
>CAZZVD010000102.1:5707-16544 GCA_964657465.1 uncultured Acetobacteraceae bacterium
CATAAATCGCGCTGTAGAACTGAACCACCGGTCTTCCGGGCTGATCAGGATTGATTGCGGCCACACCGGACTTCACGCGATTGCAATCCTGGGAGAGCGATGCATAGATCACCTTGCCCACATAGTTAAGGCTCCACACTTTTGCGTAAGGAGCGACGAACTGCGCCGGAGGCATGGCGTCTCGTCCGTCGTCCAATGAAAGTGTGTGCAGCTTGCCATCGCTCGAAAGAACGAAAACACGCCCGTGCGGCTCATCGATCACGGGCGTTGCATTCAAACCCGCAGGGCAGAGCCACCCACCATCCCCTGGGCGTGCTTGACTGTTTTTGAAGTCAGCCTTCCATGCCAGGTCGCCGTTATCGGCATTGAGGGCGAAGACATGGTCTGAGGTTCCACCCACAATGACAAGACTCCTGGGACCACTTACGTTTGCGGTCCTGTTGACCAACAGGGGAGCGGTCAAACCATTCAGAAAGAGTGGCTCGTTAGGAACGGTGGTCTTCCACTGAAGGCCCATCGAGGCGACGTTCGAAGTGGAGAAAGCATGTTCTTCTTGCGCGTTCCCAGACCGCTGCGGGTCATGGCCGAAAGTCGTCCACTGGCCACCCGAACAGGCAGCACTCAACCCCATGACTAACGAAAGAAGTAAAGCATTCTTTCTACCGGACACTCATAACTCACTCCTGCGTCTGCATGCCCCGACTTCATCTCTGGTGCGGCTTGTTTCTCAGGGCTCGGCGCGACGCACACCGGCTGAGACGTAATTAGTTCCCAACAGATCTGTTCGTGAGGGCCAGGTCTGATGGCTTCACATTCCGGGTGTAAGTCTCGGAAAGATAGGAATGTGGATGATAGTCACCGACCAGGTCGACGTTCAGCTGCGCAGAAATCCTGCTTTCGCGACCCACCGCCCACAAGGAGGCGTTCACTATAAGTCGTCGCAACTGATCGCTCAGCAAATCGTCTGCTGCTCCCATGGTGGTTGTGAAAACTCGTGCGGTCTTGCCGTTGGGCGCTCGATAACTGTTGGTCCACGCGACTGGCATCATGGGATCATTCACTGCGCCTTGTACTGGCGCGTCCTCAGGTTTCAGTCCCGATAGCACCTGGCCCAGAAGGAGCGGGCGACATGTAGGCAGCATGGGAAGACGGATTTCGTACACTTCGGTTGGCACCCAAATCTCACCGCTGCGAATGCCCCGCAAGATGGGGCTCGATTCGGCGCCGGGCGCAAACCACGCGCGCGTACTCTGCTTGCCATGCTGGCCGTGATGCGCGACCCACGTTTCTCCCAGCACTTTGCGTCCGAAGCCGCCTTCCCAGCCTGGCGTTTTGCTGTCCCAGGACCATTGTGCGTAGGTCTTGCTCGATCTCAGCTGCAGAGGATGCGTGCCGGTACGGATCGCGAGAATCGGACGGCCTGATTGCACGTAGTCCAGCAGCGCCTTCACCTGGTCATCGGGGAGATCGCGCCAGCGCATGAACAAAACCACGAGGTCAGCTTTCTTGAGTGCCTCAAGCCCTTGCAGGTTTCGATTCTGGTGCGGATTGATGGTTCCATCGGGATCCAACGGGAAGAGCACTGTGCTGTTGAATCCTTCACGAACAGCGAGGATCCTGGCCAACTGCGGGAGAGCCTCCTCGGAATGGTATTCACCGTCATCGCCGGCGATCAGCACCACGTTCTTGCCGCTTCCAGGGCCGCGTCCCCCTGGGTAGAAAACTCCCTGGGCTTCCCCACGCATGATTGAGAACAGGAGAAGCAGGGAAGTGATAAGCACTTTGTCCAGAAGAAATCTCACGCCGCTGTTTGTAGGGCTTTTGATTAAAGCCTGTCAAGTGAAATTTCACCAGACCGCGTCGGATTTCATGAAACGACGCGCCAGGGAAGCGGCAAGGGGATACCTACCCTGCGTGGGCACTCACTCTGTCGCTCACAAAAGCATCTGCTCTTCCTGGCGAAGAGGGCGGCAACTACTCCGCTTGATCAAGATCGTGCCCACCAGCGCTTTGTGCTGGGAGGGTTGCTGCGATTCGCTCTGCTTGATGGCTAACCTGGCAAGCTGGCGGCCTACTTCTGCCATGTCGACGCAGACGCTGGTCAGGTTCGATCCGTGGGAATGGCCCACCTGCTGCTCAAAGCTGATGAGGCTCACGTCTTTGGGCACTTCCTTCCGGTGCTGGCGCAAACCTTCGCGTGCGCCGTAGGCTAGCTCATCCGAGGCGGCCAGAATGGCAGTCACCGGCCATTGCTGTTCAAGAATGTAGGAAATTGCGGCCCTGCCGTTCTCATATTCGTCGTCGGCCAGAGCGATGGTATGAACATGGGTTTCTAATCCAAGTTCTGCCATGGCGCGACAGTAGCCTTTGTAACGGCTACGGTGCCAGGGCCGAGAGGCATCACCCAGGTACCAGATTTGCGCGTGGCCGAGTTGTGCGAGATAGCGGGTTGCCTCGTAGCAGCCACTCTCGTCGTCGTAGCGAACGTAGCTGCTGGCCATCGCCGGTTCGCCCTCATCTACCAGGTGATTGGCCAGCAGGACGTAGTGGAAATCATGGCGATCGAGGGCCGCGAGCGTGGCGCCGGTGAGGCTCCCGGCAATGATGATGCAATCCGCCAATCCTGGGATCTCAATCGCACTCGGCATCGGCAACAGATCCGGCGAGGTGTCTTCAGGAAAGATGTGGCGGGCGAAAAGCAGGCAATACCCTGCCGCCGTGCAATACTCCTCTACTCCCTGCAGAAGCAAAGCCTGTCCGCGGCTCAGTCCGAAGTCGTTGCACTGGATGAGACCGATAATCCGCGAGCGCGTATGCACCACACTCCGCGTCCGCGCATTCAGCCTATAGCCCAGGGTGCGCACAGCATTTTCAACCCGTGTCCTGAGCTCTTCATCCACGTCTGGATGGCGATTCAAGACACGCGACACCGTGCCGATCGAAACCTTCGCATGCCCGGCGATGTCTTTCATGGTTGGCGTGACCGGGCTGCGGTGCTTCTTCTTAGCTTTGCCTGGCAACGGCCTTGGCTGCATTCTGGGTTTCATGTTCAGCCTCTGAAATATCGACCGGGCGCCGTTCACGAATGGAGCGGTACGCCGCCTCGATGATCGCCATCGTGCCGAGATTGTCTCTTCCGCTACACTCTGGCTGCTTGCCTCGAGCGATGGCGTTCATCAAATCTGCCATGGGCCCGGCGAAGGCATCCGGGAACCAGACTTCGCTCCACCGCGGAGTGATCCACACCCCTGGTTGCGACGAGGTGACAAAGGTGAGCGTACTGGGCGAGCGGTTGGGATACTCAGGCCAACCAAGCGTACCCTCGGCGATCCCCTCAGTACCTTCCACTCGCCACTTGATGTATGGCTTCAATTCATCGCGAATGTTTTTAGGACCGGCATAGATATCGTCCCAGGCAGTCGCGCGAAACCCATTCGCATATTCCAGGATATAAATGCAGATCCCGTCCTCGTGCTCAAACTGCGTGCGTGGGTCTTTGCGCACGCTGGCGTAAATGGACTCCGGCTTGCCGAAGAGATAGCGGAAGCTGTCGATGTGATGAATGCTCATGTTGAGCAGGGTCAGGCGCCCATAGTCACGAAGCCACTTCTGCCAATGGGGAACTGCGCGCATCTCAATCGTCGCAATCACTGGCTCGCCCAGGAGCTTCTGGTCCAGCAGCATTTGCAAAACGCGGATTGAACGGTCATAGCGCATGTTCTGATTGACCCCGAGCAGGATGTGATGTTCCTCACAAAGGCGAACGATTTCGGCGGCCTGATCGAGATTCACCGCCAGTGGCTTCTGCGCCAAGATTCCTTTCAGGTACTTTCCCCGTTGGCAGGCAGTGCGAATAATCTCCAACTGCTTGTGGGGCGGCACGGCGATGTCAAGAATCTGAATCGACTCGTCCTCGAGCATGTCTTCAATCGTTTCGTAGACACGTGGAATCCCTCGGAGATCGGCGACTTCCTGGGCGATCTCAGGCGTGCGCGAGGTGATAGCAGCGACATGGAACCCGGCCTGCTCATAGGCTTTGAGATGGACGTCGCGCATGATAAAGCCGGCGCCTACGGCGCCAATGCCGTAGTCCTTGCGCGGGGGTGTGCAGACAACTGGATTCAGGTCCAGCCCGAGATTAAAGCTCATGAAGGGTCACACCATTGTGCACGATGAATGCGAGGAACATTTTTCATGACTAGCGATGAACGTTCATGATAGTATCGGCGCGTTCTTGAGCGGTCAACAAGAATTCGCGGGAGATTCTGAAGTGAAGCTTGGACTTATCAACTCGGTCTGGCTAGGTACGGCGATCGGCACAACGGAAGGCATCGAGCTGACCCGGCAGATCGGTTTCGACACCATTGATGTGTTTGCGGACCCACTCGAGATCGGGGCATTGGAACGGCGGTCCATTCGCAAAACGTGTCAAAGGGAAGGGCTGCCGGTTGTCTCTGTCGTTTGTTGCGCTCTCGGCATTGCAGACTTCAACCGGGCCGTCCGCACTTTCCATGTCGACCGGGCAAAGGCCTTCATGGATTTTGCCTGTGAACTTGAGGCCAAAAACCTCCTGCTGGTTCTCGGCGAGTACATCTGGCAACAGGAAGTCATAGCCCCCAAAGATCAGTGGCATTGGGCTGTCGAGCAGGTGCAGGAGCTTGCGGAACATGCAAATGGTCTCGGTCTTGAAATCGCGATCGAGCTCGAACCCTTCCAACTTTCCATCGTGAATAACATGAGCCGATTGACGCAATTTCTGGATGAGGTAAACCGTCCTGAAGTGCGGGCAAATGTCGACATCTCTCATCTGGCCCTGGCAGGAGATGCCGCGGAGCAGATTCAGAAACTGGCGGGTCGCATCACTCACGTGCACCTTTCTGATTGCGACGGCAGGCGTCATGGTGACCTTCCACCAGGGCGCGGCAGCGTTGACTTTCCGCCTTACCTGAAATCTCTATCGCAAGCAGGTTTTACTGGTACGGTGAGCATTGAACTCGAGTACGCGCCGGATCCCGGCCAAATTGTCGAATGGGTACGCGAAGCCTACACTTCTACCGACAAGATAATGCAATCGCTCGCAATTCGGAGTTAGCAACTCATTCGCCGAAGGGACACCATTATGGCTGCAGGTCCACTGCAAGACGAAACAGTGAAGCAGTACGAGCGCGACGGGTACGTGGTCGTCAGAAGTATGTTCGATGCTGAAGAGATAGAGCTCTTGCGCCGCGCCGCGAAAGAAGACCGTGAGCTTGATCAACATTCATTCGGGAAAGGGGATGGCGAGGGAGGGACTGTGCGATTGTCTCTCTGGAACCATCCCGGAGATAGTCTTTACGGTATGTTCGCGCGCTGCGAAACAATTGTGAATTCAGCCGAGAAGATCCTTGGCGGCGAGGTCTACCACTATCACTCAAAAATGATCATGAAGGATGCCAGAGTAGGAGGAGCCTGGACCTGGCACCAGGACTACGGGTACTGGTACCAGAATGGAGTGCTCTTCCCGATGCTGACGAGCGCATTCATCGCGGTCGATCGAGCGACCAAAGAAAACGGGTGCATGCAGGTTCTCAAGGGGTCGCATCATCTCGGCCGAATAGACCACGTTCTTAGCGGGGATCAGGCCGGCGCTGACCTGGAGCGAGTCAAAGAGGCGGAGAAGGTGCTGGATTTGGTCTACGTCGAGATGGAGCCTGGCGACGTCCTGTTCTTCCACGCCAATCTTCTGCACCGGTCCGACCAGAACAGGTCCGACCATCCTCGCTGGTCGATGATTTGCTGCTATAACTCTGCCAAAAACGATCCGTATAAAGATCATCATCATCCTCGCTACACGCCTTTGAGCAAAGTGCCCGAGAGTGCTATTCGAGAAGCGGGTATGCGCCGCTTCAGCGATAGCGCAACCAAGGTCTCCTGGCTGAATGAAGCGGAAGATCAAAGCGCGGCCAGTCTGCAACAGTCTGAGGCGGCACGCTGAAATGATGGCAAGAGTTGGCAGCCTTTGCCTTCTGTTAGCAATTGGGCTTTGTAGTCTCTCCGCACAGGATCGCACTGAAGATGCTTCGAAGGCAGGTGGCAGCGCTGAAGCTGCATCCGGTCAAGCCATCTTCAAGCAGAATTGTAGCTTCTGCCACGGGAGTGACGGAAGGGGAGCGAGCGGCCCGGATCTTATACGTTCCACCCTGGTAAATCACGATGTTGGGGGCGATCTGATTGGGCAGGTCGTGCACAATGGCCGTATCGAGAAGGGCATGCCGGCGTTTCAGCTTCAGGACGCTGAGGTGCGCCAGATCGCTGCGTTCCTGCATCAGCAGGCAAAGCTGGCCTCGACCGTTGCCAGCCGCATTCCAACCGAGTACCCGCTCGAGCGGCTGCTCGTTGGTAGCGCGGACGCGGGCAAAGCTTACTTCAACGGCACTGGAAAGTGCGCGACGTGTCATTCAACCAGCGGCGACCTGGCCCACATTTCTTCGAGGTACAAGCCTCTCGAGTTGCAGTCGCGGATCGCCTTCCCGGATGGTGCGAAATCGACCGCCGTGGTGATCGACAAGGCGGGCCGGCGATACACCGGCGAAGTGCTCTACTCCGACGAATTTTTGATTACGTTGATGAGCGATGGAGAACCCCGTACCTGGGACCGGCACCTGGCGAAAGTCAC
The DNA here is from genome assembly GCA_964657465.1 of uncultured Acetobacteraceae bacterium. GTDB lineage: Bacteria > Acidobacteriota > Terriglobia > Terriglobales > Acidobacteriaceae > PALSA-350. The sequence goes on from CAZZVD010000102.1 coordinate 12,363, forward strand.
GATCAAAGATCCGCTCGCCGCCCATGTCGCCCTCCTGACGCAATACACCGACAAAGACATGCATGATCTCTTTGCTTACCTGGAGTCGCTGAAGTGACCAGATGGATTCTCGCTGCCTTACTGGCTGCGGCATTACCACTTTCCGCGCAGTCGTTGGATCCTAAGTCGCTTCTGGCTCCTTCCACCGATCAGTGGCCAACCTACAACGGAGACTATTCCGGCAAACGCTTCAGCCCTCTTAAACAGATCAACTCCACCAATGTTGGCATGCTTGGCCTGGCCTGGGCTTTTCAGACGGGCGTTGCAAACGGTCAGGGTTTAAAGTCAACGCCTCTGTTGGTAGATGGCACACTCTACTTCACCGAACCGGATGACATCTGGGCAGTGGACGCACGGAGCGGCAGACAGCGATGGCATTACCACAATCCACCGAATGAGGGTCTGCATATTGGGCAGCGCGGGGTGGGCATGTATAAGGGCTGGCTCTTTTTCGAAACCCCCGATGCACACCTTTTGTGTCTCGATGCGAAAGACGGCAAGATAGTTTGGAATGTAGAACTAGCCGATGTAAAGCTCGGCTACTGGGCTACCATGGCCCCGTTGATTGTCCACGATCACGTGCTCGTCGGAGTGTCCGGCGACTTCAACGATCTGCACGGCTTTTTGGATTCGTTTGATCCCGCGACCGGCAAGCTGCAATGGAGATGGAATTCGCTGCCCGAACCGGGCGCTCCGGGTGCTGAGACATGGCCCGCGAAAAGCGACGCTATCCGTCATGGGGGAGGAATGCCGTGGATGACCGGAACTTATGACCCTGAGTTAAACCTGGTGTACTGGGGAACCGGCAATCCTAATCCGGTGTTGGATGGTTCGACCCGCCCGGGCGACAATCTGTACACCTGCAGCATCGTTGCTCTCAATCCGGATACCGGCAAACTCGTGTGGCACTTTCAGCCATCGCCGCATGATGTGCACGATTGGGATGCGGTACAAACACCGGTAGTCGTCGATAAAGCATTCGATGGAGCACCGCGTAAGCTCTTGCTGCAGGCATCGCGCAATGGCTACTACTTCGTGTTGGACCGAACCAGCGGCAAGGTTCTGTTATCTGTGCCCTACGCGGAACAGAATTGGAGCAAGGGAGTCAACCCGCAGGGTCAACCGATTGCCAAAGTGGACAAAAATCCAACGCCCGCAGGAACACTGGTTGAGCCCGACGCCCTGGGGGTAACCAATTGGATGTCGCCTAGTTTCAGTCCTGAGACTGGCCTGCTCTACGTCGACACTCACCGCTCCTTCAGTCTCTACTATGACTACGTGAGCGACAAACCGGAGGGCTTCGGCGGACGAGACTTATCAGTATGGTCTGAGTCTTCGTTGAAAGCACTGGACTATAAGACAGGCAAGGCGAAATGGGAGCATCCACTGGGCCGCTGGGAAGATTGGGCAGGCGTGCTGAGTACGGCCGGCAATCTTGTGTTTACCGGCGACACGCAGGGAAATATGCTCGCACTCAATGCTGAGACCGGTGTCACTTTATGGCACAGCTACGGTGGGGGCGCCGTGCAGACCGCACCTATCACTTATCAACTCGACAATCGTCAATACATATTGATCGGCTCAAGCAGCGTGTTATACGCCTTAAGCCTGCCCGAAGCCCTTCTTAACCGTGGCCAGGTGAATCAGTCGAAATGAACATGCCAAGGGCCGGCGTGCTGATCGCGCTGCTTCAATTATTTGCGGCTTCAGGTCTGGCGCAAAATCTATCGTTTGGAACACAGAATGCAAAGCAGGTTCCGGAGTGGTTGAATCGCGCCACCATCTACGAAGTCTGGCTTGATGCCTTTAGCAAAGAAGGTAACCTGCGGGGCGCCATTGCTCGCTTGCCGGAAGTGGCAGAGCTCGGCGCGAGCATTGTGTACCTGGGCCCCATTGCCAGGCGATCTTCTGATCCGGCAGCCTCACCTTACAGCATTGCCGATTACAACGAAGTTGATCCCGAAGCAGGCACGCCGCAGGACCTTCACGACTTCGTTGCGGCGGCGCACAAGATGCACTTGAAAGTGATGTTAGACATCGTGTATTACCACACGGCGCCCGACAACGTGATGATGGCGAAACATCCGGAGTTTTTTATCAAGAACCCGGATGGCAAGATTGCTCGTGGCTTTTGGCCTCAGCCTCTCCCGGATTTCAGCAAGCCACAAGTCCGCAAATACCTGATCGACAGTCTCGTACATTGGGTGGCTGATTTTGGCATAGACGGTTTTCGCTGCGACGTCGGCGGAGGCGTTCCTGTTTCCTTCTGGGAGGAGGCAAGACAAGCGCTCGACAAAGTAGACCGGTCAGTCATTCTGCTGTCTGAATCGGATCGACCGGATGATCAGCTTCGGGCGTTTGATATCAATTACAACTTCCAGTATTACCTTACGCTGCGATCAGTTCTGCTCGACGGTGCACCTGCTTCTCGTTTGCGCGACAACTGGACGAAGATGAATACAACCATGCCGCACGGTGCAAGACTGGTCCACTACACGGACAATCATGACTGGCCACGGTCCGTACTTTTATTCGGGCAAAAGGGCGCCATGGCAGCGTCGGTTTTGGACTTCACCCTGGATGGGATCCCGTTCCTCTACAACGGGCAGGAGATCGCCGACCCCACTCCGACCTCGTGGAGAAAACCTTCGCCGATTCATTGGAGCGATGAGGATGATGAACCCGGGCGAGCCACCAGGGCCGCCTACGAGAAGCTCTTCAAGATGCGGGCGGTCAATCCGGAACTCACATCGGGCGAGGTCGTCTGGCTCAACAACACGGAACCAGACAGCGTTCTAAGTTTCATACGCAAGAAAGGCGAGGGAGAGGTTCTGGTTATCTTGAACCTGTCGAATCGCCAGGTTCATGTGACGGTCGATCTGCCGGTAATGGACTACTACATGGTCGACAATCTTCTTAGCGAGGGCACAACCTGGTTCCAGCTTTACTCTGGACGAGTATCCGTCGATTTGGGCGCTTTTGCCAGCATGGTCGGTAAGGCGAGACCGCGTGCCCCTCTTCAAGGCCAATGAACCGCCTGATATGCCTGGACGCATTGGGCAGGTAGCAAGCAAAATGCCCGGCGGCGGTGGCGAGTTCCACCTCATGGTCTTGCAACACAATGACTTTAAGCAACAAGGCAGCCGCCGAAGCACGCGCAGCCGTCGCCTTACGGGCGGCCATGCTGCGCGCATAAGCACGTGCTTTGGCATACGCAGGCAAAGAGGAGCAGTTACCTGCTCCTCTTTGTGTCTCTCACTACTGACTGAGCAGTGCGGCCAGCTTCGCGAGCGAGCTGTTCCAACCGCGATCATGCCCGGAGGATGAATCCTGGGTGAGGAAGCCTTCCTGCGTGAGCTCCAGCAGAGTGCCCTCTGCTGTTTCTGAGAAGCGCAGTGTCACCAACGTCTCTTCTCCGGGCCGCCAGTCACTGCGCCAGGTAAACGACAGCAGGGAAGGGGGATCGATCGCAACGTATTCTCCTTCCGCTGCCGGCGGATTTTTCTTCAGCTCCGGGGCGACACCCTCACAGTCTGATCCGTGAGTCATCGCAATGCGGTATGTGCGCTTCTCAAGGTCCATGTCAACCGAGGCTACCTGCAGGTGGGCGGGACCAAACCATTGACGGATCAACTCCGGTTTCGTCCAGGCTTCAAACACGCGCTCGCGCGGCGCATGGATGATCCGGCTCAGTTGAATGGAAATGACGGGCGGCGCCACACTCGTGGCAGGCAGGTCAGCGATGGCTTTGTTCATTTGTTTTCTCCTGAAAGAAATGCTTCGAGGTGATCCAGTTGCTGATTCCAGAAGTGAGAGTAATGTTGAATCCACTGCTGGGCAGGTTTAAGCGTTTCCGGCTTCAAGCGAACGATTTGAAATTGCCCACGTCGCTCACGCGCAATCAGGTTGGCGCTTTCAAGCACTTTCAAATGCTTGGAAACAGCCGCGAGGGACATCCGGTGCGGTTTTGCAATTTCTCCCACAGTCTTTTCCTGTTGTGCAAGTCCATGAAGAATGCTGCGCCGGGTGGGGTCTGCCAGTGCGTGAAAAACGTTATCGAGTCGCGCGGTTGAAGAGTTAACCATGTGGTTAAATAATCCCCCAGGCGACGGTCGATTGTCAACCATTCGGTTAAATAATATT
>CAZZVD010000103.1:0-16217 GCA_964657465.1 uncultured Acetobacteraceae bacterium
GTGAGATATGGGGCACCCGGAGCGGTGGTGATGGGGGATTGCACTGGAGTCAATCAGCGGCTTTGCGTGATACGGGCATGCCCATGACCCGACCGGTGCCTCCCCTCAAGCATCAATACACTCTCTTCGGTGCGTGCTTGAACTCCAGACGCTTGACAAAAAACTGGTGCTTCACGGCATACAGCGTGTAGTTGCCGAGATCCTTCTCGACAATCGCATACACCTTGTTATCCAGGTTCAAGGGACGAAACCCGGCATAGAAAGCAAGGTTGATAAGAATGGAACAAACCACCACCGGAACGGCGATGCGGTTGCTATCGCTTTGACTCAAGCCGACCAGGCACAAGAGGATGTACCCACCTAATAGGCAGTTGAGGTAGGGAGCGTCGGAGATAAACAGTAGCAAAAAGAAGATGGAGCCAGGAACGGCCCACACCCAAAGCCAAAGGTTGCGCGCGCGGAACATAAAGAAGCCCAGAGGTCCGAGCGCCAATGCCAGGGGTAGAAAAAACCGCAGTGCATTCGCAACGGTGTAGACGTTGACCTTGCCGAAGACCACCGCGCCCACAGCCACCCTGCGCAACTCACTGCTCGCATCATCGGGATGGTAGTTACGCTGAGCAAGATGACCGGGAACCAACCAGGCCAGACACAGCACTATGACCAACCCAGCAAGGAGAGCCTGTTGCCTGCGCGGCAGCTTTAAGGCAAACAGTAACAACAACGGAGCCATAAAGGCCCCGTCCGATGGACGTATCCCCGCACCCAGTGAGAAGGAAGCGGCTAGCGCCACAATCCACACCGTGCGCGGGTGTTCGCGATACCGCAGCATGAGGTAGAACAGCATTGGCGGGAAAAACAACTGCGACGCGTAGGTGCTGTGCACATCGCCAGAAAACCAGGCAAAGAAAACGGTAGCGTAAAGAACGGCTCCCAACTCTGCCAGCGGAGAACGCAACAGCCGGCGGGCACAGGCATAGAACACCATGCTACCCAGGGCTGAAAACGTCCAGTTCATGATCTGGATCGCATGCTCGGGATTGTGAAATAGCCCTGCGGTGCGATTGAAAAGCCAATAACCCGGGGGCTGGATCACGTAGGTGTGATCGGCGATCGCGGCCAGATGTCTCATGCCATCGGCGAAATAAACCGGACCTGCCGTCATGGCGCGGAGAACGAACACGATCACGCCAAGACTGATGGCAAACAAGGGGGCACGGACATTGCTGTCCGAAGAGGGATATGTGTTCATGTGTCTACCTGTGACAGAGGAAAGTGAAGCGCTAACACAAGAGGCAGGCGCCCCAGGGGTTATCGTGATCCCATCGCGCCGCTATCAGCAGGCGCTGGTTGAGCCATGTGCCGCATGGCACGTCGGTACGTTCTGCGTATTTTAATCAATTCGTAGAACGCAACCAGGAAATCAGTGGGTTTGACCTTCGACCCGGCAACGTCTTCCCAGCGAGGGAGAGGGCTCTCATAGATGGCCGTAGCGGCAAATTGGGCGTCCTGGTTATGAAACGCCAGAAAGCGGGCGATGATCTCTACGTCAAAGATCCACCGGGACTGGAAGGGGGAGCTGAGCACGGCACGGAGTGCCGGTGTGGCGCGGAAAAGCTTGGCGCCGCACTGGGTGTCGTAAATTGGCAGTCCGAGCACGATCGAAACGCCGGTCGCGAAACATCGGCCCAGGTAATGGCGGATCGTGCGGCGGTGAATGTGGTGGCCGAGCAGGCGAACCCGGGAGCCGAAAATCATCTCCAGGTTGGTATCCCTGGTGAGTCTGGCAAGCAGATGAGGGATGACGTTTAACGGTGTCGCCAGGTCGGCGTCCCAGAAACCAGTGTAGGCGGCACCATCGGTGGTCGAGGCCTGGAGCATCCCTTTACGCACCGCTTCCGCCTTGCCGCCGTTGGGCTGCTGATCGAGGACGGCGATGCGGTCGGGGTGACGGGCGCGGAGTGCTTCCAGCACCGCCAGTGTGCCATCTCGGCTGCCGTCGTTGACAAAAAGGAAATGCACATCCTGGTTCTTCGTGAGCGACTCGCTCTCGAGGAATTTCGCGAAGCGATGCGGTTGCAGCCGCTTTGCTTCGTTGTAGCAAGGGACGACAATTACGCATCGTCCCCCAGCAACCGCGTGCTCTCTTTCTTCGCCGTCCTGGTGAGCCTGCGAAAAGTTCATGGCTGCTCTGATGCGCTGACACGAGCGCGCGTCCTACCCGGAGGGGGTTTGTTTGCCTGCAAACCCTAAGCATAACGCAAAGCATCAAAAAGCCGTCGCAGCGCCGCGTTCTTAAGTCACGCGTGCGGAAAAACTACGTCGCGTGCTAAATCGGTCGGGAGTGGATAAAGGTGAATCTCTCCTTGAGCTTCAAAATGGGCGTCTCGATGAACTTGTACGAGAGAGACGCAATCACGATCGCGATCAGGAACTTGGCGGGGATCATCAACAGTTTGACCCAGCTGCCCTGTGGTACCACCTTGTCGAGAAGAAAGATTGCCATGGCGTGGTACGCATACAAACCGTAAGAGATCTTACCCAGGTAGGGGAACGGCTTGAGTCCGAGCAGCTTGCTTTGCAATGCAAGGAAGATGATGACCGGGCAGCAGAAACTGACGATGCGATGCACAGCTTACGGCGAGCGGCGATTTTTGGTTTGCTATCTGTTCTCTTACTGGTGTTCCAGCAAAATCTAGTTCTGGCCGAAACCTCTCAACCCCGTGAGTTGCAGAAAGGTTAACCAGGCAAACTTCGGGTTGTTAATCAAGTAGCGACGCCACAAACGCCTTGGCTCTTTAATCAAGCGGTAAAGCCATTGCAACCCAGACCGTTTCATCCAGTCAGGGGCTTCATCGAGGTTGCCACTGAGAAGATCGAAGGCGGCGCCTACGCCTACCATCAATTGCACCGGCAAACGGCCGGAGTACGCGGAAATAAACCGCTCCTGTTTCGGTGTGCTGAGCCCACACCACAGCACGTCGGCTTGCGAGTCTTCCAATTGTTGGCGCAGATCGTTTTCTTCTTCCGCATTCAGCGGCCGGAAGGGCGGGGTGTAGGTACCGACAATCTGCAGACCGGGGAACCTGCGGGTCAGAACGGCGCGGAGTTCTTCCGCCACGCCCTCCTTTCCACCATAGAGAAAGTGGCGGTAGCCGCGCGCCACCGAGCGCTGGCAAAGGGCGACCATGTAATCGGGACCATACACGCGGCTCATCTCTTTAAAGCCACGAAACCGGCCGAGCCAGACGGTCGGCATACCGTCCGGTGTGGTCAGGAACGATCGATTCAGGATGTCGCGGAAAGACGCGTCCGCTTGCGCTTCCATGATCCCGTGCACACCGGTCACACACACGTACCCTTGTTCGCCGCGATCGAGCATTCGTTCCGTCTCACGCATTGCCAGGTCCATGTTTAATGCACTCACGCCGACGCCGAGGATATTGACCCGGGCGCCCTCGTGAGGCTCGGGCACAATGCCCTGATTAATCTGCTGATCTGTTGCTGTTCGCACGAGAGAACTTCTCCCTGTTACCGTTTTGCGTTCGCACGAGAGAATCCAGAGGACGTCTCTTCCATGCCTTGGGCCTGAGTTGATTCAAAGTATACGAAAAGTCCGCGGTTACGCGTGAGCTCTTTTGAAAACAAGGCTACGCGGTAATGCGAATTGCCGGTAACTTAGGTAAGCGCACCCCGGGAGCCTAGCCAGTGTACGAGATAGGGCCGGGCAGGCTGCTCCAGTCAGTCTGCTAAATGCTCTGAGCCCGGCGGCAATTGCGGATTTTGCCCGTTCAGCCGGCACACCAAGGGTATCCACTTCTGCAGTGAATGAGACACCACCGTCACTCTCCCGGCGCTTTCCGGGTAATTAATGGTTTCCTAACGGTTTTTTAATAATCCAAACTACCCGGAGACATACTTCTCACCGATGGGCGTTAAATGGCGTCGCCGTGGTTACTTTCAGCCGCGTCATACCGCAAGTATACGGCGTGGCTGGGTCCACGATCGCGTCGTGATTCGCCACTCAATCGGGGTGCTTTGGTGGATGTTGCAGGGGTAGTTCCGGGAGAAAGGGCGAAGAGCCGCGTACGACTTGTGCTGGTAAATTTACCGGCAATGAGTCTTGACTTGTTGAAGCTCGCATTTGTAAGCCAGGAACAAATCCACTTAGTGGGAACTGCAAATAATCTGCAAGAGTTGGATGCGCTGCTCACGAAGGTTCCGCATGTGGCGCTGGTAGGAAGTAAGGGCACGCGCAAGCCGTCCGATGCGCTGCCGTTCCTGGAGCGGATTGCGGCAGTCGGTTTGCCGGTCCGCCCGGTTGTGATCTCAGAGGATTTGAGTCAGGAAGACATTGTTGGCTTCTTCTATCATGGCGCGCGGGGCCTGTTATGCCAGGGGGAGAGCGACTTATCGGTCCTGACGCGGTGTGTTTTGTGCGTGAGCGCTGGGCAGGTTTGGGCTAATTCCGCCCAATTAGAACAGTTACTGGTATCCCTGAGTCAGCCGCGGCCGTTACGAGTCATGAACATGACAGGCGATGCATTGCTGAGCCAGCGTGAAGAACAGGTGCTGCGGCTGTTGGCCCAGGGCTTGAGCAATCGCGATCTGGCCCGAACGCTGAAACTAAGCGAGCACACCGTGAAGAACCACTTGTTCCGCATCTTCGACAAGCTTGGCGTTTCGAATCGCATGGAAGCAGTGCTTTACGCGATCAGCAAGCTCCCCGGGCGAGGTGGAACTCCTCAGCAGGGAGTCGTGGCGGTCATGGGAAAGGGTGCTGCCTAGGGCATGCCCGTTCTGCAATCCAAGTGAGTGGCCATAGAGCCCTGATGCGGCCGATGGAAAGGTTTCCTACTGAACCCGAACGGGCAGGAACGCCAGCGTCAGGACAGGGAGTCCTGCAGGGCCACACCGACGGCCGGTCCAGAACCCACCAAGTCCGCAAAAAGCGCAGCCATGGAGCGGTAAGTACTCTCGAGCGAAAAGTCATTGCGTACGCGGTAAAGACCAGCCTCTGAGGCACGGCGGCGAAATGCAGGGTCACTGAGGAAGCGGTCGAGAGCTTCCGCAAGATCCTCCGCACTGCCTGGCCTGAAGAGAAGGCCGCTTTCCCCGTCAACGATCTGTTCGGCGATCCCACCATTGCGGCTGCCCACCACGGGCGTTCCGGCAGCCATGGCTTCGATCACCACGCAGCCAAAGGGCTCTGCCTGAACGGAGGGCACAACCGCAACGTCCAGGGCCGCAAACACGGAGGCTGAGTCCTGCATATCCCCCGTCATCGTCACCGCGTCCTCAAGTCCGGAATCGCTGATCAATGCGCGCAGACGTTGCTCGTGCGCCTCGTTGCCGGGTGCGGCTGAGCCAACCACGAGGTAATGGACGTCCGGATGGGCGTCACGCAAAAGCTCAGCGGCACGCACCAGAACCTCTTGCCCTTTACGGTGCCACTTGATTCTGCCCACCACGCCCACCAGCATTTTCTCGGGCGAGAAGGATGCTCGCAGTGCCTGTACTTTCGACGGGTCAGGTGTGGCGGTGGCGAGATCAAGCCCGTCGTAAATGACGTGCACCTTGTCTCGCAGCCGCACACTGAACTGGTCCCGGGTGCAATTGGAAATCGCGATAATGGCAGACGACAGGAAGTACAGGTAGTACTGGTAAGGCTTCCACAGCGATCCGAACTCGGAAAGCAGCTCCCGCACATGCCAAACGTGCGTTCTGCCGGTGAAAAAGGCGGCCAGCGCTGGTGTGGGCATGACGGCGACATTGCTATGCACCAGGTGGATGCGCAATCGAAGTATCAGCGCCATAAGCCACAACACGGAAGCGGGATAGTAGATCAGGAACTTCAAAATGCCAAGAACGGAGCGGAACTGGGCACGCTCGATAATCGCCAGGCGACGATGGATATGGACATGCACGCCCAGCTGCTCGAGGTGCTCGGCGAGAGGGCCTCGTTTCGGGAGTACCGCATGGACCTCATGGCCCTCCTGGGCGAAGCGGCCAAAAACGCGCTCCATACAACGCGCGGAGCCATATATATCCGCAGTGTTGTTTACCGACAGGATCCTCATCACACGCTCAGGATAGCGTAACTGACGCATTCGGACTATGGGCAGATGGTTCTTGAGAGAAACTTCTCAGCGGTCCTGCGCAACCCGCATTACCCTTTGGTAACAATGCTGGGCTCCGCGCCCAGCCCAGCCTTCGGCTGCGGTTCGCGAACATTTGAAACTGAGCTATACACCGCCGTAACCACGCTGCTGGGAATGTAGCCGTAGCCGGCCGGATAGCTGACGGGCTGGTTCAAGGCGCCCCACATGCCGACCGCCTTCACCGTGGTGCTGGCGGTTATGGTGAAGGGCTCGGTGTAGTACTTTGCTGTGCCGGAGCCAGGCACGGGGGTGGACCCGTCCGTCGTGTACCAGATCCCGGTATTAAGGCCGGGGTCCGCCAGGGTAATCACCCGTGAGCCGGAGAAGGACCCAGCCGCGGGCGAGATCGTGGGAGCCGTGGAGGGGGTAGCCGTGCATTTGGCCGCGATTACGTTATCGGTTTGGCGCGGCGCGTTGCCCTGCTTCTGCTGATCCGTGATGTACCCGCCCTTTGCCACGAAATCCGCTCCGCAAATGTAATTGTGGTGGATAGTCCACGAGCCGCCACCGAAGCCCCACGTGTACCCGTGACAGAACGTCCCCTGGATGAGACTGTTCAGTCCCCTGGAACCATTTCCCCAGAACTCGACGCCATAGGGCGGGCACTCGCTGCCGATCGGCAAAGAGGCTATCAGCACGTTGTCGTTAAAGATGTAGCCCGGCTCATAGCCCGGTGAGGCCATCGTGCGTCCCCATTGGCAGCAGGCCATCGAAACCGCAAAGGTACCCCACGACGACCCGATTGGGTCAACGATCGCGTTGTGCTCGACGAGAATTGAGTTTGTCGGCGTGGACGTCTGGATCTCGATACCGATGCGGTGGTAGTTCGCAATGTAGTTGTACTCGACCGCGCATGAGATGCAGACACTATTGGGAGTGCCCGGCTTCCACTGCGCAAGCTGGTTGAAGTGAACACCATTCTCCACATGGAAAAATTGGTTGTACTCAATGCGGATGTTGTTATCTTCGCCTTGCGACGTGATCACACCGCTGCAATAGCCGCCTTCATCCTTGGGGGTGGCAAACACTGCTGTGCAGGAGCGCGGGTCACCGAAGGTGTTATGCCGGATGAGCACGTTTTTCAATGTGGTGTCCAATGAGCCATCAAAGAAAAGTCCCGCCTCTGACCCGCCGTTGCTCAGCCCTGAGGGAAGGTTGGTCACCTGGTTGTTTTCAAACAGAAAGTTGCTGTTGTTTCCGCCGCCGAAGTAAACGGCGCCAGTATTCTCAAAATGCAGATAGCGAATGGATCCCAGGGCAGCACACCCGGTAGTGAATGCGAAAATGTCGCCGTTGTTGAAAGAGGCGGCCAGCACGGCGGATGCAGGCGTTACCGCCGGGCCCGTAAGGTGAAGGTCATTGCACGGAATATCAATCGTATTAGCGATGTTGTAGGTGCCCGCGCCAAAAACGATGTTCGCGCCCCGGGGAGCCCGTACGAGGGCCGCCTGCAGCGCCCGCGTACTCATGGAAGCATTTACCGAAATCTCTGCCCGGCCGCGATCCGGGGCGTTCTCTTCGGTAACAGCCACAGTCATGAGTTGTGGAGTGGAATCGGCTGCTGCGTCCCCTTGCGGCGCCGAGAAGGAAGAAACAGCTGGTTGCGAAGCCGCGTCCGGCAAAAATGCGAGCCCGGCCGACAAAGCGAGGGCGCCGAGCAGCATAGCGGCCAGGCTCAACCATCCCCCCACCCCGTCGCTGAAGGTTCGCCGCATGGCGCGTTGGCATCGTATGCCAACGCCTCCTCCGCTCCTAAAGCCTTTGATAAACAGGCCAAGCATTGCGCATCCGCCGCCCAGCACGCCGAGTGCTCCCAGGCAAAGCGCCGATTTCACAAGAGAAGCATGCATCGTTAATGTGCCTCCGATGGCAACTAGTCGCCCCGGGCAGGCTCCATTTCCGGGTATTGGAGTTCCGGCGTGAATGGTTCTTCAGCGTAGGCTCCGCCATCGTCCAGGTCCACGCTCGCATCTTCGCGCTGAAAGTAGGGAGCGATCGCCAGACCTACAGTGAGATAAATCATAATGCCCGCTTGCGGCGTCTCGATACTGTTGCCAAACAATGCCTGAACTATCTGGTAGGCAAAATACACCAGAGCGTAGACGATGCCCGTTGCTTTGTAGACGCGCCACAGCACCCAGAAGAGGCTTGCCTCCATGACGACAAAGATGGCCACGCCCACCAGTCCCGAGTACGCGTAACAGAAGTAAAGAATGTTGTGCGGGGATCGGGTGCCCTGCTTCTCCACGTCCCTGTTGGCAAGGTGGGCAAGGTTATACCCATAGCCTTCGCCGAAGATCATTGTCTTGTAGGTCTTGCCAAGTTCGTTGCGGATGTTTGCCCACCACATCTCGCGCCAGTGCACGGTGCCGTAGTAGAACCCGGCATTCTGGTTATCTCCCCCAATTTGCCGAGCCAGGTCAGAACTGAAGGCGCCAGCCATTCGAGACACCGTCCCACGGGCAGAAAGCTCGCCACCTCGGCCTTCAATGGGCGGCAACCGGAGGTCGATCAGCGCAGCGAACGTCAGAATGCCTGCTACGATGCCCGCAATCGCGAACACCCGGCTCATCTTCTTCGCCATCACTCCCCAGAGGCCGAGGGCTAAAATCATGCCCACCCAATCCGATCGTTCCTGGTTGGCGATGGTCAGGCACGCGCAAACCAGCAAGGGCAGCCAGAACTTAAGCAGGTTGGGCTCGTAGGCCAGCAGCGACAGAATGGAGATCGAACCCGAACCAGAGTTCGACAAAATGTTCATGTCGTTTCCCGGTAGCAAACCCGACAAAGATATGTTCAACTTGCGTAAAAAAAGAAAATAAATGGGGGTATAAATCACCGCAAACCAGGCCATGTAGCGGATATAGTGACGCAACAAGCCTGGGTGACGTGTTCCGATAAACAACCCGAGGAGCAGGTAAGCAGGAAAAAGATTGAAGACCAGGATTTCCAGCGTGGTAATCAGCGGATAGCCGCGCAGCAGGCCGATCACGGTTTGCGTCAAACCATACAACACGGACACCAGGAATGCCCACGACCAGATATGCAAAACGTCTTTGTCCCGGGTGAGCGCCTTGAACCAGCGATCCCAGAACACCCGGGTGCTGAACAGCATGAATCCACCCAGCAGAAGTCCAAGGTAAGCAGACGCCTTGCCGAGCGCGAAGCCCAGGTACAAATACATAACAATCGCCTGGGTCCAGCCGTCGAGTCTTAGATATCTCCTAATCATGGGTTTGTTCCGATGGACGGGCAGATTGGCTGATCGCTTCATATTCGGATGCCGCGGCGCCCCCGTCTTCTCCCCTTGACTGCAGGGATGCTGATCGGCCACAGCTTTCTCTTACCATGGTACCAAGGGACCATTTCATCAGGCAGCGACCTCTCCTTCTGATGACCGGCTGTGTGCAAGACCAGCCTAAGCATCATGGACCATTTCCGTATCCGTTCTCCGGAAAATCCACCTGGACGTTCCTGTGCAGCCATCTGCCCCGTGTTACTACGGTAACAAAAGCACCCCGTGCTGCTGCAACGCTCCCGGAATGGGACAGTACAGCGACGATAGCTGAGATCGCCGGCCGGGGATGTACCTCAAAGGTGGAAATGGGTCGATGGCGGCTCCGAGAGCCAGCCGGTCGAAAATGAGGGTCAATCGGACCCCGGCAAATCAAGGCCATCAGATCTGGATGGTCCGGCGTGGGATGGGATTTTTTCGCAGGAAGAATTTGCACATCACGAGCAACGTGCGCACACTTCACGGATTTGACCGGTACCAACAATTTCCGCCAGGCTGCCCCGTGGCCCAAGGCGAAACCACAGGGCAAACCCGCTTAGAAGCTGGGACCTACCTTGATTCCTGCGGAAGCAGTTTTCTCCTGCCAGCGGAGGTACTCGCTCTCTTCCAGCTCCAGCGTGATCCGACCGCTCGGCACGGCGAAGTTGCTGCCGTAATCGCTCGGCGCCGCAGGGAAGTACAGATCCTGCCGAGCACCCTGCTCTTTGCAGGCAGCGGTCCAACAAGTCCACCCAACCAGATTATCGTGCATGGAATTGTTGTACGTAGCCTGCGATAGGTATGCCGGCGCATTCATCAGGCCCACCTTCTGGGCCGCGATTTTCCTGCCATCGGCCAATACGCCGCTGCCCAGAACGCGGTTGTTGGCCGCAACATTATCATGGCCGGCAGCGAAGTGGATGCCGTAGTTCACGGTGGCGATCACCTGGTTGTCGTGGATGTAGGTGAAGGCGGAGGCGTTCTCCGCGCTGTCATCTTCCGCGCCGTCGATCCTGATCCCGCCGCCCTCGTAAGCATCCTCGGCAGCTCGATAAGGGTAAGCACCTTGAATGTAGCTGTCGTGGATCTCCAGAGGATGGTTCGCAGTCCCGCTGGACCGGTACACCTCGATCACCTCGCTCACCAGGCTTTGCCCAGGGTAATCGATGACCTCATTCCAGCCGATGTCGACGCCGGGTACGGACTGCAGGCTGTCCGCTTCGACAAACCGGGAGGATGCACGGTTAGCGCCCACGCCCGGCAAATAGCCGCCGTTCCCATCGCTCAGCAATCCATTGAGGTTGCGGGCACGATTGCCGCGGATCACGATCGCTTCTTCGCCCTTACGGTCGCCTGAGTACCCGCGCACCAGGACCCCGCTCCGCACATTCTCCATGTAGTTGTTCTCGACATCGAGCCGGGCCGGAGCCCCAGCATCGAGGAAGACCCCATTGGCCTTGCTTTTAGCCGAAGGATTAGTCGCCACGCCCAGGCTATTACGCACCGTGAGCTGAGCGCCTGCGACTGTGACCTGGATCAAATTCCCAGCACCGCGAATATGCGCATCCTCGATTACGACAGGTTCCCTGGTGGCGATCGTCACCGCGGGTGTTTTGCTTGCGGTACTTTGCCAGTTGCCGGAATACGTGCCACCGCGGGTGATGGTCAGGGGACCGCTCCAGGCTGCTGTACCTACCGCGCTCGCAGCCAGTACCGCCGTCTGCTTGCCAAGGTAAGAGCCAGTAATCAGGGCTTGTCCGCTCGCCAGGGCATTGATCGCGCCAGAGGCAGCAGTCACGATCGTGCGCGGGTCAGAAGTGTGCCACGCCACCTCACTGGTCACATCGCGGGTGGACCCATCGCTGAAAGTGGCCAGGGCTGCCAGCTGGCTGGTGTGACCAATGGTGAGCTCCGGGGCCGCCGGGCTGATGGTCAGAGTTTCCAGCGTGGGGGTGGCCTGCGTCCCCTCGGTTTGACTCTGGTGCGAAGCAGGCGACTTGATTGCTGCGCCAGCGATAAACGAGGCGCTGACCACGGCGCTGGGTGTGTAGCCATAACCCGCCGGGTAACTCACGGGTTCATTCGGCGATCCCCACATACCAACTGCCTTGACAGTGGTCGTACTCGAGACCTGGAATGGCGCGGTGTAGTACTGAGCTGTCCCCGCTCCGGGTACGGGCGTACTGCCGTCCGTGGTGTACCAAATGCCGGTATTGGGCCCCGAGTCGGCAAGGGTCACCATTTGCGCGCCGGAGAAGGAGCCGCTCGCGGGTGAAATCGTGGGCGCGATGCTGCTGGTGGAGGAACAGGTGGCGCTGGTGTGGTTACCGCTCTGGGTCGGCGGGAATTTGCCTCCTTCCTCGTTCGAGATATAACCGCCGTTCTTCACATAATTGGGACCGCAGATGAAGTTGTTGTTGATCGACCAGCTTCCACCGCCATAGCCCCACGTGTAGCCATTGCAGAAGGTGCCCTGTATGAGGCTGTTGTTACCCAGCACGCCGTTGCCCCAGAATTCCACTCCATAGGGCGGGCAGCCGTGGGTGCTGGGAAGCGAGGCGACCAGCACGTTGTCGTCGAAGATAAAGGCTGGCGATGCGCCCACTGTGCCCAGCGTGACGCCCCATTCGCAGCAGGCCATAGACACAGCAAACGTGCCGTAAGACGAGTCAATCGGATCAGTGATCGAATTGTGCTTCAGCAGAATCGAATCCACCGGCGTGGAAACCTGAATCTCAATGCCGATGCGGTGGTAAGCGGTGATGTAGTTGTATTCGAAATCGCAGGTTACGCACACACTATTGATTTTCCCGATGACGAACGGCGCCATCTGGTTGATGTGAATGCCTTCTTCCAGATGGTTGAACGTGTTGTACAAGACCGTGAGCCCCTGAACCTTGCCCTGGGCCGTGAGGATTCCGGCGCAATACCCGCCTTCGTCCGTTCCGGTGGCAAACACCGATGTGCAGGAGTTTGCATCGCCGAACGTGTTGTGCTCCACCACCACGTTGGTGAGGGTCGTCGAGAGAGTACCGTCGAAGAACAAGCCCGACTGTGCCTCAGAGTTGCTGACACCGGAAGGGATGTTGGTCACCTGGTTGTACTGGAAGGTGAAGTTCCCATTATTGCCCACGCTGAAGTACACGCCGCCCGTATTCTCGAGGTGCAGGTAGCTGATGGAGCCGGCCTTCATGCAGTTGCTTCCGTAGGCGAATATGTCGCTGTTCTGGTACTGGGCAGCCAGGATCGCTGTGGGCGTGGCCCCGACCGGACCGGTGATCTGCAGATCGTTGCAGGGGATGCCCAGCTGACTGGTCAGCTTGTACGTACCCGCGGCAAACACAACCAGAGAACAGCTCGGCGCGTTGTTGATCGCGCTCTGCAATGCGCTCTGGCTCATGCCGCTGTTCAGGTTGATGGTGGGGCCTCCGCAGCCGACCGGTACGGGCAGTACGCCGACGGGTGCGGGCGGTCCGCCGACTGGTGCGGAGGGCGGAGCCGGACCGGAACCGACCGTAAGGGAGTTGTGCGCCGTCGCCGTCACGTAGTCGGTACTATCCGTCGGGGTAAACACGGCAGTGAGCGATTGCGTTCCGGCGGCAGGCACGTTGCCAATTGCCGGGCTGTACTGAAAGCTGCCAGGTACGTTTGCTGTTGCGTTCAATTGTGTCGCGCTCAGAGCCGTGCCGACGTTGATAGGGGCAGGGGCCGGCCAGTTGATTGCAGGAGCCGCCTGCGCAACGCTCAGTTGCACCGAGGCGGTCGCCGCTGAATACGTCTTGATGTCAGCCGGGGTGAAGGTGAGCGAAAGCGTCTGGTTCCCCGCGCCCAGCACCGTGCCCAAGGCCGGCACGTAGGCAAAGGTGCCGGCTACGTTAGCCGTTGCATTGAGCTGCGTGCTGCTCAGCGGTGTGCCATAGGTTACGGATGCGGGAGGGTTCCAGGTAATAACCGGCACGTTGGTCGCGGTGGCGGACCCTTGCGGGTTGATGGTGATCTGGGTGGACGCGCTGAGGGTCTGCGGCGCCGTGGTGGCAGCAGCGGGCGAGGTCCCAGCGGGCGTGACTTCGACGTATGCGGCCTGGACGGAGACAACGCCCACTGCCTTGGCGGTCAGAGCGCCATTGCTCACTGTTGCCAGCGCAGGGTTGGAAACCGTCCACTGCGTTCCGCTGCTCACGTCCTGAATGGTGCCGTCACTCAAGTGCGCCGTCGCATGCAGTACCGATGCCCCACCGACGGGAACGATGGCCGGTGACGCGGTGACCGACAGAGAAACGAGGGACTGTGTCGAGGGATTGCCGCATCCGGCAAGTAACAGCAAAGAAGCACAGGCCAACGCAGAACACACGGGTGGCATCAGGGATGAACGCATACATCGCCTCGTCAAAAGTCGGATTTTCGAATCGTCGCGGCCTGGGGAAAGGCCAGGAAAACTGCGTAGGTGGCCGTTCGCGCCGTTGAGGCACGTGGAGCCGAACAGGATTTCTCTGTCGTGTTGTTGCTACTATCGGTCAGTGTCCCAAAAGCGTGCAATTACACTAGGGAGCCATTACATTAGTTTGTAAGCCGCTCATTTTAAAAGGGTTGATGTGGGAAATTTTTGCCGCAGGATGGGTATTTTGGAGTCGAACCGTGTGAAAACTTCGCGTTTGCAACCAGGTCACCCGTAAACAGGAGAGACAAGGTCAGCCCAGGGGTGCCGTGCGGCGAGCCAGCCGAAGGCTGGGCGGTGGTGGAGAAGATAAGTAGACTGGCGGGACGCGTAGAGAAGAGATTTGGACCGTCCGGAGGGACGCCCCCGGCGGGTGCGCTTAAAACGATGCGAATTCTAGTGATTGGAAAAGACGGACAGGTGGGCCAGGAACTTGCTCGCATGTGCAGCCCGAGCGACGAAGTGGTGCTGGCGGGCCGGGAGACCTGCGACCTGAGCAGCCAGAAGGCCACCCGCGCGCTGGTGCAGCAAGTGAAGCCGGAGGTGATTGTGAACGCCGCCGCCTACACTGCAGTCGATCGCGCGGAGGGCGAGCGCGATCTATGCTTCGCGATCAATGCCGAAGCACCAGGTGTGTTGGCCCAGGAGGCCTCGCGGTTGCAGGCTTTTTTGATCCACTACTCGACGGACTATGTCTTCGATGGAGAGAAGCAGGGACCGTACGTGGAGACAGATCCCGTGAACCCTGTCAGCGTATATGGCCAGTCAAAGGCTGCCGGCGAGGCGGCGATCGCGGAGCATACTGACCAGTTTCTGGTTCTGCGTACCAGTTGGGTATACGGCCTGGCTGGCAAAAATTTCTTCCGCACGATGCTGAAACTCGGGGCAGAGAGGCCGCAGTTGAACGTGGTCGACGACCAGCTAGGAGCACCCACCTCGGCGGCGGCGATCGCGACGGCAACGGTGCGGCTGATAGAGGAGTATCAGGCCATAGGCGTGCAGATACCCGTAGGCATCTACCACATGACCGCGGCCGGATCGACCTCCTGGTTTGGCTTCGCTCGCACCATCTTTAATGCGGGACTCGTGAGCCCGGCGCCGCATGTGCATGCAATCGCCTCGGCGGAGTACCCGACGCCCGCCAAGCGGCCCGCCAACTCTGTGTTGTCGAACGACAAGTTTGCCCACGCATTCGGTTTCAGGCTGCCCACTTGGCAAACGCAGCTACATCAGGTGGTCGAGAGCATGCGCATCGCAGGGAACTGAAATGAAGCAGTGAGCTGAAGTGAACAGGATCAGGGAGCGTAACAGATGAAGACACGAGCGGCGGAAATTCCGGATGTCCAGATCATTGAGCCGAGAATTTTCTCAGACAGTCGCGGTCATTTCTTTGAAAGTTTCAACGAGCGAGCATTTGCCGCGGTCGGCATCAAGGGTCCTTTTGTTCAGGACAACCAGTCCCTTTCATACCAAGGGGTGGTGCGCGGGCTGCATTACCAGGTGCAGCAGCCACAGGGAAAGCTGATCCGCTGCATCAGCGGAGAGATCTTCGATGTCGCCGTTGACCTGCGGCGTCACTCACCGACTTTCGCCCAGTGGGTGGGAGAAACACTCAGCAGTACCAATCGGCGGATGCTATGGGTACCTGCCGGCTTCGCTCATGGCTTCATGGTGCTATCGGAGACAGCGGAAGTCTCTTACAAGGCGACCGACTTTTATGCGCCCCAATTCGAGAGGACCATTCTGTGGGATGACCCGTCGATTGGCATCGCCTGGCCCGCCACGCAGCCGGCAATCCTGTCAGAAAAAGATTTAGCCGGCTCTTCCCTGGCGCAGGCTGAAATCTATGAACAGATTGGGGTCACCACACCAAACGTCACAAATCGTACGCTAGTGTGCCGGGACTGAGCGCGGCCAACTTCCGCCAAGCGCGTTTCTCGAAGCTGTTCTCTCGAGCTCCGCAGGCGTGTCCAGGTTGGCCTCAACAACGGCGAAGCCAGAGATGCTTTCGCGCGTGCCGTCTTCGTCATCCGCCAGGGTGACCTCCGCGACCGCAGCTTCGAGAACCAGCGATATCGCGCCAGTGGCTGAACCTGATTGTCACCGCCATCATTCTTGGGAACACCGCATATCTTCAACGCGCTGCTGCCTTGCGCGGCCACGGCATCACCACTGATGACGAGTCCTCAGTTAGCCCTCAGTTAGCCCGGATTTCTCACCACAACCCTCAGCTTCCGACCACAATGCCCTAGCTAGCTAGTGGCGTGGGCGGACCGCCGTGTGTGGCGTTTCAATTTACAGCAGCGTGTGGCGTTTGAGGGACAAGCGTATGCGGGCTTCCCGCCGG
>CAZZVD010000104.1:0-16132 GCA_964657465.1 uncultured Acetobacteraceae bacterium
GGGGTGGGGGCATTGTGGTTGTCTCCAGACAGTTGTGGTGAGAAATCCGGGTTAGGGCTAGTTAGCTGGTTTTGCGGCGAGCGTAGCCCTCATTTGTTGCGCAGTAGGCCGTGAAAGTTGCGGGCTAGTGGCTGCTCTCGCCTTTCCACACGTACGCTCCCGGTTGCGGTAAACCAATATGTGCAAGCAGACGAAATACGAACTGCTCGGCCATCTCGGTGGAACTCATGGGGCGATTGTAGAAAGCTGGAATCACGGGGAAGATTACCGCGCCCGCGTCCGCAGCCAGGCTCATGTTGCGCAGATGAATTTTGTTAAAGGGCGTTTCCCGTATGCACAGAATGAGCGGACGCCGTTCCTTCAGACTTACGTCAGCAGAGCGCTCGATCAGGTTCGAGGCGAGCCCATGCGCAATGCCTGCCAGCGTGCCCATGCTGCACGGCAACACCAGCATGCCATCAGATGGGTAGCTGCCACTCGCAGGCCCGGCGCCGATATCGCTCTCGCTGAGCTGTTGTATCTTGGTCGAGGCCTTGCCCAATAGCTTTGCGATTAGTTCGCTACGGCCGCTCAACTGCAATTCTTCTGCGATCACCCGCAGCGAGCTCTCGGATGCGATGAAGTTGACGTGGCCCACCCGCGGGTCGTTCTCCAGCACCTGCAAAAGCCGCTGACCGAAGATGGAGCCGCTGGCCCCGGTGAGGGCGACGGTTAAGTTCTTACCGTCACCGTTGGTCACGCCAATACCCGATCGAAGATTGCATCCACATTGCTGAGCTGCCGCTCGTACTGAAATGTTTTTTCCATCTGACCCGCAGGCAACCGGCTCTGGATCGCCGGATCGTTCGCGACCAATTCGCGAAACACCAGGTCTTCCTTCCACGCGCGCATGGCGTGGGCCTGGACCAGGCGGTACGCTTCTTCACGCGACATGCCGGCTTCGGTAAGGTCGAGCAGCAGTTGGCCAGAAAAGATGAGCCCGCCAGTGCTCTCCAGGTTCTTCAGCATGCGCTTTGGGTAAACCAGGAGCTTCTCGATCAATGTGGTTGTCTTCGCGAGCATGTAGTCCGCGAGTATCGTCGAGTCGGGAAAAATAACCCGCTCTACAGAGGAGTGGGAAATATCCCGCTCGTGCCACAACGCCACATTTTCGAGTGCGGCCTGCGCGTTCGCCCGCATGACGCGGGCCAGACCGCTAATCTGTTCGGAGGTAATGGGGTTCCGCTTGTGCGGCATGGCGGAAGAGCCCTTCTGCTTCTCTGAAAAGAACTCCTCGGCTTCGCGTACCTCGGTTCGCTGCAGGTGGCGAATCTCCGTCGCAATCTTGTCCAGTGTGGAAGCCAGCACGGCGAGAGTCGCGATGTAGGCGGCGTGACGGTCACGCTGGATCACCTGGGTAGCGACCGGCGCCGGGCGCAGGCCGAGCTTGGCGCAGATGCTTTCCTCGTGCTCTGGTTTGAGATGGCCAAAGGTGCCCACTGCGCCCGATAGCTTACCAATACGCATGTCTTCCACACTGGCGTCGAAACGGGTGAGGTTGCGTTGGATCTCGGCATACCAGTTCAGCAGCTTGAGCCCAAAGGTGGTGGGTTCGGCGTGGATGCCGTGGGTGCGCCCGATCACCGGGGTGTGCTTAAACTCGAGCGCGCGCTGCCGCAGGATCGCGGCGAGCGCCAGTATCCCTTCGCGAATCAGGGCAGAAGCCGACTTGATCTGCAACGCCTGTGCTGTGTCGACGACGTCGTTCGAGGTCAGCCCGTAGTGCAGCCAACGTGACTCAGGACCGATCTTTTCCGCCATCGCGGTGGTGAAGGCGATGACATCGTGCTTGACCTCAGCTTCGATCTCCTGGATGCGGGACACATCCACCTCACCCCGCGCGCGGATCGCCCGAGCGGCCTCAACCGGCACAATCCCCGCCTCGGCCAGAGTCTCAGAGGCAGTGCTTTCTACCTCGAGCCACATGCGATATTTATTTTCTTCAGTCCAGATCCGGCCCATGGCCGGACGGGTATAACGAGCGATCAACCGCGCCTCCCAGCAAACGTTCTATTCTATCTCCTGCTGCATCTTACCCAGCGGGATAGACAATCCCGGGAGACGATCGATGAACGAAGAACCTGAATTGATTACGATTGAACGCTATCGCGATGCCCTGGAAGCAGATATGGCAAAGACCCGGCTGGACTCGGCCGGCATCACCAGTTTCATCGTTGGTGAAAACACGGCGATGCTCTACGGCACAGGACTGGGCGGCTTGCAGCTACAGGTCAGCCCTCAGGATGAAGAGGACGCCCGCAGTATCCTCAACGATCCAGGCCCTGCAGATGGAGACGTGACCACCGTCTCGTAGACCAGGGAAGCCTAAAGGGGGTGTTGCGAACCAGGTTGCGTGGCGCTCCCGACCCCGAAGTATTCGCCCATCTCCTCGTATAGAAAACCCTCGCCCGCGCGGTAGGGTTGGATCCAATTGCCGTCTATGACGAACTGCGGGATGGCCCGTTTTCCCACGTGGCGGAGTACTTCGTCCGCAGCCCCGGGGGTTACCTCAATATCGATCTCGGTGTACGAGATCTGGTGTTTCTCCAGGAACTTTTTGGCTTCGCGGCAATCGCGGCACCACGATGCGGAATAGACCAGCACATGCATCTTCCAATCATACCGAATTCACCCCAGTTTGCGGTTTCGGATCTGGGAACGCGCTTTCTCTGGTAAGTTTGTCACCATCAATGAGATCGAAGCAATGAGATCAAACTCATGAGATCGAAGCTGGGTCCGGAACCAGTAGTCGCGGGACCGTCATGCAGTTAAGGCTGGCCATCGGTATCGCCACGCGCGGCCGCCCCGCTATTCTGGCGGAGACCATCGCTTTCCTCGAAAACCAGACCAGGCAGCCCGACCAGATTGTGGTGGCCTATGCGGAGTTGGCGGATGTCGGCGACGCTCCGGGCCGCTTTCCCCAGGTCACCTTTTTACAAACGGCCCTGGGGCTCACGCGGCAACGCAACGCCATTCTGACGATGGTTGCGCCCAGTGATGCCGTCCTGTTCATCGATGATGATTTCTATCCCGGCCCAGCCTACCTGGAGGTAACCGAGCGGGCGTTTCTGGACCATCCGGAGATCGTCGCCTCGACCGGCACCGTCGTCGCCGATGACGTCAAAGGCCCAGGCCTGACGGTGCAAGAAGCCAAAAGCATTGTTGCCAATCATGTTTGGCAGGGCGAGCAGGAAATCCTGCCGCGGTACTTTGCCTACGGATGTAACATGTGCCTGCGCATGGCGCCTGTGCGCGAGCATGGGTTGCGCTTCGATGAAGTGCTTCCCTTGTACGGCTGGTACGAAGACTGGGACTTCTCCCGGCAACTCGCTCCGTATGGATCCGTTGTTCACATTTCAGACGCCTTTGGCGTCCATCTCAGCGCCAAGACTGCTCGCTTGCCGGGAGTGCGCATGGGCTATGCCCAGGTTGCCAACCCGATCTACCTGGCGCGTAAGGGTACGTTCCCCTGGTCGCACGTGTTCAGGTTCATCCCCGGTCCCTGCCTCAAAAATCTGCTACGCAGCTTCACGCCCGAGTCGCATGTAGACCGCATGGGTAGATTCTGCGGCAATCTGGTAGCCCTCCGTGATCTGCTCCTTGGCAGACTCAACCCGCAACACATTGTTGATTTATAGAAGCCATCAACACTGCTCACGCCTTATGCAGCTCCGCGTATTGCAGCAGGATGTAGTTATCCGTCATGCCTGCGATGTAATCAGCCACCACGCGCGGCACTCCCTGGCCCGGTAACTGCGTTTGCAGTGGTGCCGGTAACAGCGACGGATCGTCGACCCAGCGGGTAAACAGTTTGCGCACCACCGTAGTTGCTTCCTGCAGGTCCCGCTGGAGTTCATCCCGGCTATACAGGGTCGCGTACAAATACTGCTTGGCTTCCCGGCGAAGCTGTTCCATCTCGGACGAAAAAGACACCAGCCGGTGCGGCGCTTGCCGCACATCGAGCAGGGAAGCGACATGCCCGGCGGCCACCCGCTGCACTGTTTCGCGAATCAGATCCCCCACCAGGCTGTTCAACATTTTCTTCAGAGCCTCGTTCGCTCGCAGATTTGCCGGGGCTTGCGGATGCTCCGTTTCCACCGCGCGTATGGATCGTTCGAAGATGCGCACGTGCTCTCGCAGATCACCGGCCGTGAGCATGCCCGCTTCCATGCCGTCGTCCATGTCAGCGGTGAGGTAGGCAATCTCATCTGCCAGGTCGATGAGCTGCGCTTCCAGCGGAGGCCGCTGGTCGAGGAAAAATCCGCTCAGCTCAGGGTGATCGACCGCGGAATAATCCCGTGAGTGCTTCACAATCCCTTCGCGCACGCCCAGGGTCAGGTTGAGCCCGCGGAAAGCGGCATACCGGGCTTCAAAGTACTCCACGATACGCAGCGCATGTAGATTGTGATCGAAGCCTAGCCCGAAGGGCTTCAGCGCCTCGTCGAGTGCTCGCTCGCCCGCATGGCCGAACGGCGGATGCCCAATGTCATGGACAAGGGCCAGGGCTTCCGTCATGTCTTCATTCAGACCGAACGCGCTGGCGATGGCCCGGGCAATCTGGGCCACTTCCATGGTGTGAGTTAACCGGCTGCGAAAGTGATCAGACTGGCGATGGGTAAAGACCTGCGTCTTGCCTGCAAGGCGGCGGAAAGACCGCGCGTGAATTACCCGGGCGCGGTCTCGTTGAAACGGAGTGCGATATGCGTGCGCCGGCTCCAAGTGCTCCCGCTGAGCCAACAAGTCCTCGGCATCGTCAGGAACTGAACAGCCGGGAGGCAGCGCAAAAGCCTTTTGCGAACTCCCGGCCACTTAGTGCTTCGGGCTGGCGCCCGCGGATTCTTCCCTGGCCAGCTTGACGCGCGCAGTATCCAGCTTTTTCTGCACTTTGTTTACATCGCTGGGTTCGGCATCGGCCGACGTGGTGCGGGCATACTCCTGCAGGCTCTGCTCCCATTGGCTAGCGGCCTGTTTCAGGCGGCCAGTCTTCTCGTAGACTTCGCCCAGGTGGTCATGCACGGCAGGGTCTTTCGTCATGCGCTCCACTGCTTTGCGCAGGTTCGCTTCCGCCATGGCATACTGTCCCATCTTGAAGTACACCCAGCCCAACGAATCCAGGTAAGCGCCGTTCTGTGGGTCGAGCTGGACGGCCTTCTGCACCATCGATAACGCGTCGTCGAGTTTCACGCCCCGGTCGCCCAACATGTAACCGAGATAGTTCAGGGTCATGCTGTTATTGGGGTCGATCACCAGGATTTTGCGAAACTGCTCTTCCGCAGAATCGAAACGCTTCTGCCGCTCGTCCAGCGCGCCGCGCAAAAAGTCGATGTAGATCTTGTCGTCGGGCTTGGCAGAAAGCGCCTCCGCCGCATCGATCTGTTCGGCGGCCTCTTTGAAGCGGCGCAGCCGGGTATACATATTGGCCAGCGCCAGGTTGACCTCGCGGTCACTGCTGTTGCCCTGCAACTGTGATTGGGCCAGCTTGACCCCGGCGTCCACCTTGCCGGAATCGGCAAGCTGCCCAGCCAGCATCAACTGGATCGTCTTGTCTTTGGGCATCGCGGCAGCCGCCTGCTGGGCTACCTCCGTCGCCTTGTCGTACAGCTTTGCATCCCGGTACGCTTCCACTTCGCCCTGATAGCCACGCTCGGCGTACTCGCCGCCCATCGCCACCATCAGCTGGTAGGCTTGCACCGCTTGTTCGGTCTTGTCCTGTTCACGGTAAACATTGGCCAGCCGGTCGAGGAAGATGGAACGGTTGTTCTTTTCCGCCTCAGAATACTGGCCATCAGGGTGGCTTGTCTGCTTTACCAGCCCCTGCAAAGTCTGCGCAGCTTCGTCGTAATGGCCCAGGGAATCGTCAATCAGGGCTTCGTTAAAACCAATTTCCAACGAATCCGAAGCCAGAGATTTTGCTTTCTTCAGCGTGGTCAGGGCCAGCTCGTAATGACCTTGCCGGCGTTGGATCTCGGCAATCCGGAGAAAGCTCTGCGCATCCTGCGGGTCAGCCGCAGAAATTGCTTCGAAGTGCTTGAGTGCGGGAGCCAGCTGGTTGTCGTTCAACAATGACTGGGCCAATCCGCGTTCCGCGTCCAGGTTGTCTGGTTCCATCTCGACAGCTTTGGAGTAGGCCTCAATCGCATTCTTGTTTTGCTTGAGCTGGTCGTAGCTCATGCCCAGGGCATAATCCATTTTGGCAGTGCGATCATCCGTAGGAACGGCGCTCAACACAGCCAGTGCATGGCTCATATCTCCCGAGTCGCTGTACAGGCGAGCCAGGTTCAACACCACATCTTCCGAGTTGGGATCGATCTTTTGCGCGGCCTTGAACTGCTCTTCCGCGTGCGGTGTGTCATGGCCCAGGGTATACAGCTGTCCCAGCAGCAGGCGGCTCTCGATGTCGTTCGGCTTCAACTCCACAATCTTGGTGTATTCGCCGATCGCCAGCTGCAGCATCTTCTCTGAAGGCGCGCCGTTTTGGCCATTGCTCAGGGATTGCAGGTAAACCCGGCCGAGAAGCTTGTGCGCGTCCAGGTTGTTGGGTTCGGTCTTGAGAACCTCCTGGGCGGCGAGCACGGCGTCGCGCACGCGGCCAGTCCGCAGGTACAACTCTGCCAACCCGTTGTTCAGGTATTTTGAACCTGGATCCGCATCCAGGGCCAGCTTGTATTCCTCAATAGCCCGGGTGGCGTATTCCGGCCGGCTGTAATTGGTGGCCATTTCCTCATACATATGGGCCAGGCCGAAGTGATAGTAAGCAGTCGCGCGATCTGGTGCTTTCGCCGGGGTGCCGGCAGCGGTGGCTGCGGCCGGGGTACTCCTGGCTGCGGCCGTCTGTGGCGGCGCACCGGCCGCCAACGCAGAAGCCGGCGTTAGCAGGGCCAGCATAAGGGGGAAGAGGGACGCTTCGCGCGTCTGGAGTGAGAGTTGTCGCTTAGCCTTGATGGTCATCCATTAGTTCCTATGCCCGGGCTTCCCATTAAAGTGACGCCGGCAGTCCAAACGCGGTGCAAAGGAACCCGCATTTTCTTGTCAAGTGCACCGCGTTCCGATCGGCGCAAGCAGCGCGTTACCTTGGTACCACTCCTGAGCCTCTACCCCCGAGGCATCTCACAGTTTAGTTCATTTTCCTTCAGGATAGACGTAGCGGATCAGGAACCGGTTGCGACTCTTTCGATAAGACTTCAAGGTGACTTTGTCGGCCAAAACCCCATGGCCGCCGCGAAGACTGACCGGACCCTGAGACCCGACCAAACCCTAGTGTCGAAAGTGTCGGGTTCCGGTAAAGACCATGGCAATGCCCAATTTGTCCGCTGCCGCAATGATTTCGGCATCGCGAACCGAGCCACCAGGCTGGATCACAGCCGTGGCGCCGGCGGCAGCCACGGCTTCCAGGCCATCTGGAAAAGGGAAGAAGGCGTCGGAAGCAACCGCCGTGCCTGCCAGCGGCAGCACTGCCTTCATCGCTCCGAATTTCGCCGCATCCACCCGGCTCATCTGGCCTGCACCCACGCCCACCGTTTGCCCATCGCGCGCATACACAATTGCGTTGGATTTCACGTGCTTGGCGACGCGCCAGGCGAAGCGGAGGGACTCCATCTCGGCCGCATTGGGGGCGCGCGCTGTCACGACTTTCAACTGATCGACCGGCACATCCTCGATGTCTGCATCCTGTAAGAGGACGCCGCCGGAGATTTGCTTCACCATCCGCCCCGGCTCAGAGTGCCTGACCGCCAGCAGCCGCAGGTTCTTCTTGCCGCTCAGCCTGGTTATGGCTGCCTCAGTGAAGGATGGGGCGGCGATCGCCTCGACGAAAAGCTTGGCCATTTCCTCAGCCAGGGCTTCGTCTACCTCGCGGTTTACGCCGATGACGCTGCCGAATGCGGAGACCGGATCCGTCGCCAGCGCTTTGCGGTAAGCCTCGACGGGCGTGGCCGCGATGGCCGTACCCGCAGGATTGCTGTGCTTGATGATGGCGACCGCCGGTTCGGTAAATTCGTGCACCAGCTCCCAGGCTGCGTCCAGATCGACAAGGTTGTTGTAGCTAAGCTCCTTCCCTTGCAGTTGCCGGGCGCCGGCTACACCCATCCCGCTGCCATCCGCATACAGGGCTGCACCCTGATGCGGGTTTTCTCCGTAGCGCAGGTCGGCCGTTTTCGCGTAGCTCAGCAGCAGGGTCTCAGGAAAGCGGGTAACAATTGGTTCCGCGGCGAGTACCTGCTGGCGCTCCTGCGCGATCCTGTTGAAGGTGGAGGCAATCGCTGAGTCGTATGCAGCGGTCAGAGCAAAGGCCTGGCGGGAAAGCCGCCAACGGGTTTCGAGCGACAGCCCTCCCTGGTGCGCCTGCATTTCGAGAATCAGCGAGGGATAGTCGGCGGTTTGGGTGACTACTGCCACGTCTTCGAAATTCTTGGCCGCGGAACGCAGCATTGAGGGGCCGCCGATGTCGATATTTTCCACCAGTTCACCAAACGAAACGTCCGGCTTGCGGGCGGTCTCTTCGAATGCATAGAGGTTGACGACCACCATATCGATCGCCTCGATTCCCTGCGAGGCAACGGCTGCCCGATGCTCCTCACTGCCGCGAATGTGCAGAATGCCGCCGTGCACTTTGGGGTGCAGAGTCTTCACCCGGCCGTCGAGCATTTCAGGAAATCCGGTGAGATCGGACACGTCGCGAACCGTGAGTCCTGCTTCGCGCAGGGTGCGCGCCGTACCGCCCGTAGAGATCAACTCCACACCCATGCTGCTCAACTGCTGAGCGAACTCGGGCAGGCCTGCTTTGTTCGTAACACTGAGAAGGGCCCGCTTAACCTGCTTGTATTCCACTAAAACCTGCCCCTCGGTCGCAACCTGGTACCCAAATCGCGCTGTTTATTTGCATGCAAGGATAACTTGTACTGACGATGAGATGAGCGAGAACTGCTGTCGGATTGCCCATTTGTGTTGGGCCCTCGCTCAGGATAGCTTAGCCCTATGGCGTTGAACTGGGGTGGAAGCCGACCGTCGCAGAGTGCACCGGAGATTTTGCCGCCGGAGGGTCGTTCGGATCCTCGTTCGTACGGACGCATGGACGGCTATGACGTTGATGTGAATCCCGTGGCCCGGCCGCCGAGACGCTCGGCCGGCAACCGATGGGCGACGGCTCCCGCGACCTATACCCTCGTGGGCATCAATTGCCTGGTGTACGTCCTGATGGTACTCAAAGGGGTATCTCCCAATAACCCCACCGTGGTGGACCTGGTCCACTGGGGCGCAAACTTCGGCGGGTATGTCCTCGCGGGGCAATGGTGGCGCTTACTCACGGCCGCGTTTGTGCATGTCGGGCTTCTTCACCTTGCGACTAACATGTGGTGCTTGTGGAACCTGGGTCTGCTGGGTGAGCCGTTGCTTGGCCCGATTGGGGTGGTTGCCGTTTACGTGCTGACCGGCATTGCCGGAAACCTGCTGAGCATAGCGGTTCATCCGCAGATTGTGGGTGCAGGTGCTTCGGGAGCGGTGTTCGGGATTGCTGGGGTGTTGATTCTGTTACTTAAGGCAAAGCTGCTGCCAGTCGCGCCGGAGGAGGTGGCCCGGTTGCGCAAGAGCGTCATCTATTTCGCTTTGCTGAACTTCGTGATCGGGGGCGGGTCGATGTTCCTGCGCACCAGCATCCAGATCGACAACATGGCTCACCTGGGCGGCTTTTTATGCGGTCTGGCCTTAGGCGGACCCCTGGTGCCAAGGATAGGCGTGGCGCGCGGCCAGTATGTCGCCCGGTCCTGGGCCGCGTATGGCGGCATGACCCTGTTGCTGCTGGTGTTTGCCTTCGGGATTGCCGCGTTCTGGCGCTAGCGGAGCCTGCTGCGCAAGCTCCGCATGAAAGAATCTGCGCTTAACGAACCGCGGTAGTTGCGAACTTCTTCACCATGGCCAACAGCAACTTGCGGTCACTGTCGTTCAGGTTGGTGGCGTAGCGGCGAATCTGCGTGAGGAACCGCAGTTCGTCGTCGCTCAGTTTTTGCGTGTTCATCTCGCGGCCAAGTGAATCTTCCGCGAAGAACTGCGCGAGCGGGATATCCAGCGCTCCGGCAATTTTTGCCAGGGTGTCAAGTGAGGGAACGGTGTGCCCATTCTCCACCCGGGACAGGTAACAGCGCAGCAGGCCAGTGCGCTTTTCGATATCTCCCTGCGACAACCCCTTCTGCAACCGGTAGGCACGGATCGTGACGCCAATCTTCATAAGCGAGTACCTTCGTTCACACTTTCACCCCAGTCCAGAGCAGTGCTGTTGCTGCTGTTACGAAAGCAGTTGATTTATTAGGTGTTGGCAGCATAGTTAACACGCCGAAGAGACGACTAGCAAGAATTTTCTTTTGGCTGGGCCAGCAAATTTCCCGCCTAGGCGCATTTCGGTACCCGGCGTGGTTCTTTGAGTGATTGTTTAAGCGGCCTTTAGAGGTCAATTCATGAACAATCCACCGTTTACATCAAGGACGTGGCCAGTGATGTAGGCGGCTTGCGGAGAGGCAAGGAAGGCGACTGCGTGCGCGACTTCTTCCTCAGTCCCGGCACGCCCTAAGGGGATGTGGGTGAGGAATGTGTCGCGTTGCTTCTGGTCGAGAGTCGCGGTCATTGCGGTTTCTACAAAACCGGGCGCGACCGCGTTTACCGTGACGGAACGGGACGCGACTTCCCGCGCCATGGACTTGGTAAACCCGATGAGTCCGGCTTTGCTGGCCGCGTAGTTGGCCTGTCCCGCCTGGCCGGTGCGTCCGACTACGCTGCTGATGTTAATGATGCGTCCCCACCGGCCCCGCAGCATGGGGTTCAGGAATGCCTGGGTGAGCAGAAAAGCGCCAGTCA
The DNA here is from genome assembly GCA_964657465.1 of uncultured Acetobacteraceae bacterium. Lineage (GTDB taxonomy): Bacteria > Acidobacteriota > Terriglobia > Terriglobales > Acidobacteriaceae > PALSA-350. The sequence goes on from CAZZVD010000104.1 coordinate 10,882, forward strand.
GATTGGTATTGAGAACGGCGTCCCAGTCCTGCAATTTCATGCGGAGTAGCAGCGTATCGCGGGTGATGCCGGCGTTATTGACCAGGATCTCGACGCTGCCGAAGTGAGCGATGGCTGCTTTCGCGGCGGTTTGGATGGAGGTTTGATCGGCTACATTCACCGCGAAGGGTTGGGCCTGGCCGCCCGCAGCGATTATTTCGGCCGCCACGGCTGCAAGCTTTTCTTCATTGCGCGCTGCCAGAGCTACCCGCGCACCCATCTTCGCCAGCGCGAGGGCGCAGGCGCGCCCTATGCCTTGAGACGCGCCAGTCACGAACGCTGTCTTGCCGTCCAGATTTTCCATTGGTCTCTCCTCACAAAAGTGTGAGGTTACCAGATCTGGCGGGTGCAGTTGTCCCCCACTCAAGCCAGACTCGGCTTGAATGGGCCACCCTCAAGCTGTTTGAGGGAAGAGACCGAGGGTCGCAAAGGTATTGCGCTCGTCGCATCGGAATTTGTTGCTGAGCTGATCACCAAAAAATCCCGGGTGGTCCACTCAAGCCGTGTTTGGCTTGAGTGGGGGACATCTGCACCCGTACTCCGCCAGTGCATCCTGTTTAGATCGTAGGAGCAGCATGTGAACAAGCGTTACCGCTTGTAGATGGTGGGTCCGCGAAACAGGTCCAATGGTCCGGTCACCAGGGTTCCGATGACCACGCCAAGGACTGCTCCTACGCCCGCAGCTTTCGCTTTGTCGTGGCTTAGAAAATCGCCGGCTCCCGCCGCGAAGGCGACACCTGCGCCTGCACCTATGCTGGCTCCGATACCCGCGCCGGCAGCAAAGGAGGTTCCGTAGCGGGTCAGCGTAACCGTCTTCACCGCACCACGCGGAAATGTGTAGTGGCTGCATACCAGGGACACATCACTCACGGAAAGCAGGTTGCATGTGTGGCTCATGGTATCCGCCGAGATGTGCACCCGGGTGTTCAATGGCAGCGAATGCAGGTGATCCCAACGGGAGCCGGCTGAGGGCGATTGCGCATGGGCAGGGGCGGCGCTGATGGGAAATATCCAAATCAGGAGGAGGGCTGAGCGGAGCAAGGATGTTGCGCGGCAGAATGCGGTTGAACGCAGATCCGCGGCAGATACAAACAGGGAGACGGGTCGCATCTTCTACCTCAAAGGTGAAGCGGATTTCCGAAACCCGATGGGATGGACCTTCCGGATGATTGATAGTGTAGGGCAGCACGCAGGCGTTTCAATGTCCATTGGCATGGCCAGACGAGTGGGTTGCACTCGACCAGCGAAACTCGATTGCGCTGCAAGGATAAGGGTAGAGAGCGGTGAATTCCCACATCTCCCGACTGGAAACGTCGTGAGATATGGGGCACCCGAGGCGTTGGAAGGGGGAGAGCCGGCCCAGCTTCAGCCGATTTTGGCGGTGTGCACGCCTGCGGCTTCGAGCACCGGGAGCTTGCCCCAGGAGGCGACCCGGTCAAGCGACCACAGATAGACCACCAGTTCGCGCGAGTAGTGCAGTAGCGGTGGCGTATCCGGCAGCTGAATGCCGTAGGTGGCGGGCAGGTCATTAAACTCGATTTCGGCTTCTGCTGCCTCGAGCGGCCAGGGCATGTGGTGGATATCACCCCGCAGAAGCTGCCCGTTGCGGTTGGAGGTGAACAGGCAATAGCGCTCCGTCAGAAAGTGTTCGATAGATCCGGGGCGGCTTTGCTCCATCGCACGCACTTGCCCCAGTCCGCGATAATGCGCCCGGAAGCGAACCGGCTTGGCGCTCAGTAGCCGTTCGCTACGGTAAGTAAACTGCCGTTCCGCCCGTTCTTTGATCGACATGCGGGCCCAGTGGTAGGGGAGATGGAACACCGTGTGGGCGAACATGACCGCGAAGGGATTCGACGCCTCAAGGCAAAAGAAATAAACGCCGGCGCGATTGGTGTTGCGCTCCCGCACGTAGGTTCTCAGGTTCAATTCAGGGAAGCGGCTGGCGCCGGGGATGCGAGGAACCCCGCGAAACTGCACGCGATCCATGGAGAAGGGAACTACCCCCACCCACCCGGATTGATCGAAGGTATCGACTTCCAGGCCGGCGGGTAACAACGATTCCAGTTTGGCGGCCGGTACCGGCCAGTGGGCAAACAAGAGATCGTTCCACCGCTGCATCATCGTCCAGGGACGCTTGGGCAGGGCGTACGGGCGGTGGCTTACCACCGATAGCGCGTCTTCTTGCTGTCCATTGCGGCTCGTCGCCATAAGAGCGAACTCACTCGAAAAAGGCTCATCCGCACCGCGGTTGCCAGCTAATCTTATCCCACTTCCCGGGGTGGCGGGTTTGCGGCGAACTTCCTGAAGAAAGCTTAAGGAACAGGAGCAGAGGGAGGGGGGAATGCACTATGCTGAACCTCAACCATGCCTCAGATCGAGATCGCAAGCTCCCCTTCAGCTGCCCCGGCCGAGGCGCCCCGCAACCAAACTGACGTGTATGCCGTGCATGGGGCTGACCCTGAGGTGCTGGCCTATGCGATGGCGAAGTATTCCCGGTCTGCACTCTCCATGAAGGAGTCGTTGCGGGAAATTTCCAGCCAGCGGGCGGAGCAGTTTCTCAACACGTTCTATTTCCAGTACGGCCATCGTTCCATTGCCGACCTGGCCCATGTGGCATTTGCCATCGAGCGATTGTCGCTGCTGGCGGCCATCGTTTTGGTGGATGAGCAGCGCTGGGATGGGCAGGAACGATCCACGCGCTACCAGAACTTTCGCAAAAGCGGGTGGTACCTGCCGGATTTCGGCGCCGGCGCGCAGGCCAGGGCTGGTTTCACGACCGCGGTTGAGGCTCTCTTTGCCGAGTACCACGCCGGCACCGAGGCGCAGTTTGCCCACCTGAAAACGCGCATTGCCAAACCCGCGGAGATGAAGGAAGACGCGTTCGACCGGACGCTCAAAGCGCGTGCCTTCGACGTATCTCGCTACCTGCTGCCCCTGGCCGCCAACACCTCCTTAGGGCAGATCGTGAACGCACGGACCCTCGAGACGCAGATTTCGCGGCTGCTGTCTGATCCGCACGGCGAAGTGCGCGATCTGGGGGAGCGGTTGCGCGAAGCAGCCGCAGGGTCCGCATGGAATGTGCAGGCCGAGGCGTTCAGCGCGCTGCAGCGCGATGTTGCGGCCCTTGACCCGGAACTCGCCCGGCGTGCGGAAACCCTGCTGGCCCGCGAGGTGAAGACCGCGCCCACGCTGGTGAAGTATGCGGCGCCCAGCAACTATGTGCTGGCGACCCGCACAGAGTTGCAAGAGGCCGCCGCTGCCCTGATGCAGAATGCGCCGATCGACGCGCCTGCCGGTGTGGTCGACCTGGTCGACGACCAGCCACTCGAAATCGATCTGGCGACCACGCTGCTGTACGGGGTCAGTCACTATTCCTACCGCCAGCTGGCCCGCACTGTCGCTTCGCTCGATGAGGCGAAGCGTAACGAGATCGTTGCGATCGGCGCGCGTCATCGCGGCCGGCATGATGAACTGCTGCGCGCATTCTCGGCGGGGCAGGGCCTGCGCTTCGATATCCTCATGGACCTTGGCGGGTTTCGCGACATGCACCGCCATCGTCGCTGCGTGCAGATTCTGCAGCCGTTTACCAACGCGCACGGCTATGAAGTGCCGGAAGGTCTGGCCGAGGCGGGGTGGTTGCCGCAATACGATGCGGTGATGACCCAGGCGCACGCTACCTTCAGCCAGCTTGCCCAGGCCGGTCAGACGGAGAATGCCCGCTATGTGCTTCCGCTGGGAACCCGCACGCGCGCGCTCTTCAAAATGGATTTCGCGGAAGCGCTCTATATAGCCGAATTGCGCTCAGCCCCCGCCGGACATTTCTCTTATCGCCGGGTGGCCTGGGAGATGTACCAGGCGGTCGCCCGGCGTCATCCCTCGCTGGCGGCGTATTTTCGGGTGGCTGACATTCATCAGCCGGTCGATTTGTTGCAGCGGTGAAGCCAAATCTCTTTGCTTTTTGTTCCCGGTTATGCACAGGTTTGTGAAACCGCTTTTATGTTCGAATGCGGTGGTATGATCCAGTCAAGTCATGCACTTGATGGAATGATTTCGCATGCGCCATGCGGTCGCTGAGCGCTTCTGGAGTTCGATTCAGGGCATTACATTTTTTCCTTACTGGAGATTCCCATGGCAGACGATCGTTCCCGTGCCATTGAGCTGGCATTAGCGCAAATCGAAAAGCAGTTTGGTAAGGGTTCCATCATGCGCCTCGGCAACAAAGAGGCGATTGTGCCCATCTCCGTGATTTCGACCGGTTCGATTTCGTTCGACTCTGCGCTGGGCGTAGGCGGCGTACCCCGTGGCCGCGTCATCGAGATTTTCGGTCCTGAATCGTCGGGCAAAACCACCATTACGCTGCAGATCATCGCGGAAGCGCAGAAGATGGGCGGCATGGCGGCGTTTGTCGATGCGGAACACGCGCTCGATCCGCAGTACGCCAAGAAGCTGGGCGTCGACGTCGACAACCTGCTGGTTTCGCAGCCCGACTACGGCGAGCAGGCGCTGGAAATCACCGAAGCACTGGTCCGCTCCGGCGCGATCGATGTGCTGGTGGTTGACTCGGTGGCAGCCCTGGTGCCCAAGGCAGAACTCGACGGCGAGATGGGTGATTCGCACATGGGTCTGCAGGCGCGGCTTATGTCACAGGCCTTGCGCAAGCTGACCGGCACCGTATCGAAATCACGTACGTCGTTAATCTTTATCAACCAGATCCGCGAAAAGATCGGTGTGATGTTCGGCAACCCGGAAACGACGACCGGCGGCCGTGCACTCAAGTTCTACTCGTCGGTACGCATCGACATCCGCCGTATCGCTGCCGTGAAAGAAGGCGACGTGGTGGTGGGTTCACGCACCAAGATCAAAGTGGTGAAGAACAAGGTGGCGGCGCCGTTCCGCGAAGCTGAGTTCGACATCCTCTACGGCGAAGGCATTTCGCGCGAGGGTGACGTGCTTGATCTTGCCGTGACCCAGAGCGTGGTAGAGAAGTCGGGTGCCTGGTACAGCTACTCAGGTGAGCGCATCGGCCAGGGGCGTGAGAACGTCCGCAGCTTCCTTAAGGAACATCCAGACATCTTCGCTCGCATAGACCAGCAACTTCGCCAGAAGCTGGGCCTCAGCGGTGTCAAGGCGGCTGAGATCCCGGCAGTTCCGTTGAACGGGTCAGCGCAGGCTGCAGAAGCGGTGAAGGTCCCCGCAATGCGCCGGCAGTAGC
>CAZZVD010000105.1:0-15994 GCA_964657465.1 uncultured Acetobacteraceae bacterium
ATTCAGCCCATGTACGCCGGAGTCGGCGAACATGGGGCACCCGTCCAGGGAGTAGAGCATTGTGGTCGGAGGCTGAGGGCTGCGGTGAGAAATCCGGACTAGATCTGCGAACAACTGAGTGGGCTCAAATACAGATTTGAAATATTGCTCACCACCTCGGCATCGGCATTTTCCGGACGATGAGAAAGTTCTTTCCACGCTGGGTCGGATCCAAACACAGACCAGTGTGCATTCAGCTCGGCCACATCGGCGAAAGTAAGCATGTACGTCAGGCTTGGCATCCGGCTGCCCACTAACGTATCGCCGAAGAAAACCGTGTTCAGCCCGGTGCGGGTAAAGATGGCAATTTCTGCTTCGTTGAACATACGCACCTTGCGATTGTGGGCAGCAACGCTGGCGCTTTCATACGTACGCAGCTGAAAGATGCGCTTCCCCGGTTTGGGTGCGGTCAGCTTCGGCCATCCGGCAAACGCAGCCATCAACGTGCCCTCGACCCGCTCGAACGCAGGCGCAGCCGCTGCAGCGCCCCAGAACGGTGCTGCGCTCTTCATGAACTCGCTATCCTCCGCCAGACGCAGATCAACCGTGGTCAGCGTCTCCACCGAAGTCGCTGGCATCAACAGGTAAAAGGTGGGTGTCTCCGGGCCGACATCCAGCTTGAACGCCCCGACCGGGGAGATGCTCAGCCGGTTCAACGCCGGGATCAACGCCTGCTCAAAGTAGTTCTGGGTAAGCGCCATCTGTGGGCCGGTGCGCAGGGTGTACTTACGCAGCTGATAGTACTCGCGCCCTGCCGCCGGCTGTGCCGTGCCCACGCCGGTGCTCAACGCTGCCCCCGCCATTGCAACTGCTGATGTAACAAATTCTCGCCTCTCCAATGCTCTCTCCTCTTTCTCTTCATGACACCACCCGCGCCAGGGTAAACCCGTCGTAGCCTTTGCTGCCAACTGTCTGTATCGTGGTCGCGGTAACCCTCGGCTCGGTTGCCAACATAGCATGCAGCCGGCGCGCGCCCTGAACGTTCGCATCTTCGCTGTCAGCCTCGATCAGCGCGCCACCACGAACCACATTGTCGACGACGATCAAAGTGCCCGGATGGGCCAGCTTGAGTGACCACTCAAGATAGTGCGGAATGCTCCGCTTATCCGCATCGATAAAGAACAAATCAAAAGGACCCCGGCCCTCTGCGACGAGTTGTTGGATGCTCGCGCGGGCATCGCCCAGCCGCACCTCCACTTTATTTGCCAGGCCAGCCATAGCGATGTTGCTCCGCGCCACCTCAGCATGTTTGGCATCGGCCTCCAGCGTGATGAGGCGGCCATGCGGCGGGAGCGCCCGCGCCATGCAGATACTGCTGTAGCCACCCAGCGTGCCAATCTCCAGGATGTGTGCGGCTCCCGCCAGTTGAGCCAGCAGCATCAAAAGCTTGCCCTGGCTGGGGGAGACACTGATCGACGGCAGACCCGCCTCGCTGCTGGCAGCCAGGGTGGCCTCAAGCACAGGATCGGGCGGCAGCAATAATCCCGTGGTGTACTCATCGACCGCAGTCCAAAGTGCTGTGTCCATATCAGTCAGCTATTTCTCTCTTCCTGATGCAGCGTTCGCTTCCTGGCGTTGGCTACAACCGCTCCGACTCAACTACGTGTACGCCCGCGGGCGCAGTGATGGCGGCTTCGAGCAAGGCCCTGGCGATTTTATCGGCTGGCACCACCCGGTAGTGGCGCGGCAACAGGGGGCGCAATGAATGGAACACTCGAATGGTCCGCTGCTCCCAGGCGCGATGGGGCTGGCGCGGACCTAATATCCCTGACGGCCGCACCAGCGTGAGCGAAGGAAAGCCGCCCGCGATCAATCGGTGTTCCACTTCCCCTTTTACCCGCATGTAAAACGCACGCGATTTCGGGTTGGCGCCGATCGACGAGTTAAAAGCGAAGCTCTTTGCCCCATGCTCGTGCAGCAGTCTGGCCACGGTCAGAGGATAATCGACATCCACTTTGCGAAAGGCGTGGTGTGAACCCGCTTCCCGCATGGTGGTGCCCAGGGTGCAGATGCCCCCATCCACGTTCCACCAGGATGCGTCTGAAGGGAGCGCATCGAAATCGACCAGCGGATTCTCCAGCCGCGGGTGCGGCTCCAACGGCTTGCGGGTGAGCGCTATCAACTTGTTCACTCGGCTGTCTGCCAAAGCCAGTCGCAGGACCGACTGGCCGACCAACCCGGTCGCGCCCACGAGTAACAAAGTCGCCATTCTGCTGCTCCTCTCGTTGCTCATTGATTATGCAGGGAGATTACGCAAGGGGATTATGCACAGGCCAGTGTACGGCCTGGACAGAACGCGCGTGACTTTCGCTTATCATTCGCCTACCCTGAAGCAGTGACACGGCGCATCCAGCCAACCAGCGCAAATGCCTTACGCCATGAGCTAAGTGTTCGCAATGCTGCCCGAGCCAGCACCTGGGCGGCGGAGCTGAGCTATAGCCCGGTGCCCAACATCGTTTACGGCGAGACGGAAGACGGCACCCACGGCAATTTTCTCCCTGCAGCGTACCGGCGTATTCTTCAACGGGCGGATTGGAAAGCGCGGCTCGGCAAGGTCTACACCGGCTCCCGCTTCATCCCCAGGCAAGCCGATCGCACGCGCCGCGAACTGGAATGTGCCAACAGTTCGGACGCGCTCCTGATGAACATCTTCTGCTATCCCGGAGTGCTGCATCGGCCCGCGCTCTGCGCCCTGCTAGGGATAGAACGGGCGCTCGACCCGGCATTCGGTATACGCCCAGGCATCCCCCTGGCCGGAGGCCGGACCGACCGCAGCGAAATGGATATGCGGCTCGGCAGCCTCTTCATCGAAGCGAAGCTGACCGAGGGAGATTTCCAAACCGCGCGCGCCGACCTGGTGCATCGCTATCGCGACCTCGACACGGTGTTTGCCGTCGATCGGCTACCCATGCAGAAAGACCGCTTCCGATCCTGCCAGTTGATACGCGGTGCGTTAGCAGCCTATGCTCACGGATCGTCTTTCGCGGTCTTCTGCGATCAACGCAGGCAGGATCTGATCGAAGCCTGCTTCGCGACGCTGTCGGCTGTCGTGGATGCGGAACTCCGCTGCCGTCTGAGCGTGGTGACCTGGCAGGAACTCGCCCACACGCTCCCGGCAACGCTGAAAACCTTTCTGGCCGAGAAGTACGGCATTGAGCCGTCTCCCTAGCCCGCTACCCTAACCGCGAACCGGGTTCCATTTGCCCTGAGCGACCAGTGGCTTGTAGTTCTCCAAACCGCGCACCGGGAGCGTGATGGTGCGACCCAGTTCCGCGCTCTTGTAAGCGGCCATGAGCAGATGCACCACCTCAAGACCATCACCAAACGTGAGTGCCGGCTTGATGCCCTGGCTAAAGGCGCGCACGAAATGACGATTCTCCCCTTCGTAGCCATAAGCCGCTGCTTCCCCGGCCAGCACAGGCATCAGGCCGCTCTCAGCATTCTGCTTCTCCACCAGATCTTCACCCTCTTTGCCACGCACTGCGCGGCTCATGAAGACCTTCAACCCCGTATCGAGCGAGTTCCAGGACATGGAGTATTCCGGACCAAGGCACTCGGCGGACAAACGCAACCCAGCGCCCACAAAACTCCATGAGGTGGTGACCTCACCGATCGCCACAGTGCCGGTATCCGTTTCATACTCGATGGTTGCAGAGGCATAATCCTCGCTGGGGTGGTTGGCGTAATCCACCTCCTTCCCCATCGACTTCTGCAGTTGCTTTACGTATTGCGGACGCGACCACTTCAGGCTGGCGATGTGCGCCGTGATCCGAACCGGCTTGACTGAGCTGTAGGGTGAGCCAGGCTGGGTCAGCAAGTGCCGCACCACCATCACTGAGTGACACATCATGTCATTCAATACGCCGCCGCCCTGCAGCTCGCCCATCCAGAACCAGGGCTTGTGCGGGCCGCTGTGCTCTTCTGCAGCGCGCGCAAGATAAGGCCGCCCAGCGGAAGCCGCACCGCGGGCCCACAAGATATTCCGACCGCTTTCTATCGTGGGGGAAAAGATCTGGTCTTCCATGTAGCCAGTGGGGATATTCGCCTGCTTGACCAGCCGCACCATCTGGTTTGCCTCAAAAACATTGCGCGCCAGCGGCTTCTCGCAGGCAATTCCCTTCAACGGCACGGCGCGCTGCTTCGCCGCTGCCACAATTTCTTCCATGTTCTCAATGCGGGTATGGTTCGGCCCCAGCAGCCAGATTGCTTCAATGCGAGGATCTGCCACCATGGCAGTGATCGATGAATACGCCGCCGTTTCCCCCAGGTCGAGCGACCGGGCAAACGCCGCAGCCTCGCCCGCCCGCTTCTTGTTCGGGCTCCAGATACCGCGTATCTCCACGTCGCGCACCGCGACAAATGACTGCAGGTGAAAACGCGTGATGAATCCACTGCCGATGATGCCAATGCCCAGCATAGTTTTTGTAAGCCCCTCAGTGAAATGGATAGCGACTGCGTGGCCCAATTACACAAAAGCGGGTGCCTTCTCAGCAGCGCCCTTGCGAGAGATAAAACTTCTCCGCCGAACGCAGGCCAGCAAGCACCCGCCTTACGGAGAAACCACTAATTTAACGCAAAGGCGAACAGCATGTCGCCCGACGCCGCCAGCACGTACTGCTTGCCATCGAGCATGTAGGTTTCCACTGCGTTAGTAACCCGGCCCATATGCGTGTGCCACAGCGGCTTGCCGTTTGCTGGATCGTAGGCCACCAGGTTGCCGTTGGAATCGCCACTGAACAACAACTTGCCGGCGGTGGTCGTCAGTCCGTGATTCTGGCCCTCACCAAGCGATGGCTGCAGATGGCGCCAGGCGATCTTGCCAGTCTTGTAATCGATCGCCGTGATGTAGTTGCCCATCGACCCGAGCGGCTGCTCCTGCACACCGTTCAAGCCCTGCAGCGCACGCGGGTTGGGCTCGGTGCGGTAGAACTCCGAGTACATGTGTGACGTGGAGACATAGAAGAGCCCGGTCTGCGGGTCATACGTGGGGGGCTCCCAGTTGACGATGCCGTCGGAGTCAGGCGACACCAGGGAACCACCGGGAGACGCATCCTTCTCCGGATTGCGTTGCGGCTGTCCGTGCGCGTTCAAGCCAGAAGACCAGTTCAGCGTGTCGGAATAGGGCACGGTCAGCAGGTGCTCCCCCGTCACCCGGTCCAGCACGAAGAAATAGCCATTGCGGCTAGCATCGAGCAACAATTTGCGCGGCTTGCCTTTGAATTCTCCATCCACGATCACCGGCGTTTGCGCCGCGTCCCAATCGTGCGTGTCATGCGGGGCAGGCTGGTAATACCACGCCAACTTGCCCGTATCCACGTTCAGCGCAACGATGGAGGAAGTGTAAAGATTGTCGCCCTCGCGCGTGACCCCGGAGTACGCAGGCGTCGGGTTCGCCGTGCCGAAGTAATAAAGATGCAGATCGGGATCGTAGCTGCCCGGCACCCAGGTGCCAGCGCCGCCATGGCGCATGGAGTCAAGGTTGGGCCAGGTCTCCGATCCCGGATCGCCCATCTTCTCTGGCTCGCTGTACCACTTCCATTGCAGATCACCGGTATCTGGATCAAACGACTGCAGAAAGCCCGGCGCATCCAGATCATCGGCCGTGCCCACCAGCAGGTGGTTGCCAATCACGATGGGCGCGATGGTTGAGAAGTACTGCTCATTAAAGTCAGAGATGACTTTGTGCCAGCGCTCCTTGCCAGTCTTGGCGTCGAGCGAAATGAGGTAATCGTCAGGCGTCTCGAAGTACAGCCAGTCTTTATACATGCCCATGCCGCGATTGCCGATGTGGGTGCCCCCCTTGGTCTTCCAGAAGTAGTGCCAGAGGATCGAGCCATCCCGCGCATCGACGGCCCATGCGTTGTCGGGCTCCGCCACATACAGGATTCCGTTCACCTGCAGAATGCCGCCGGACACCTTGCCCGCGCCGCGCACCGGCACTGGCTCATCGATCTCGCCACCCACGATGGTGGGCGGGCGGCCGGGGCCGCTTCTGCCCGAGTCCGGAGGACCAGGATTCAGGTGACCTACCCAGGCCAGTCCAAGGTTCTTGATATTGCTTTGATTGATTTGGGTCAGAGGACTAAAGCGCCGGCCTGAGTAGTCTCCTGAGTAAGTAGGCCACGCATCCGTCGCCTGCCTGGTCAACATTTCAGGGTTCAGGCCCTGCGCCAAAAGGGAGGCGGCACTTAAACACATCGAGACGAAGAGAAGGGAGTGTTGGGGCTTCTTCATTTCACCGTTACCAGGAAGGCAGTCAAATTGTGAATGTCGTCGTCTTTAAAGGTGCGCAGCATGTCGAGGTGCGGTTGCAACGGGTTCTTGACCACCACCCTGGGCACGTCGCCCATGCGTGGGAAACTGTGATAGTTACCATCGGCATCGGTCAGCGAAACGATGAAGTCGTCGATTTGATCGAGCCGGCCTTCCACCGTCTGCCCGCCCGGCAGCGTAACCGTGACTGTCTTGCGTGGCACGTCGGCAGACTCGCCTCGCCGTTCGCCAGAGAGAAAGGCGCCTTGCAGGGCACGCACGTCAGTAAACCTGGCCCCGATGTGCGCAAGGTCACCCGTCAACGAATGGCAGCTGGCGCATTTGCCAGCGCCGTTGAAGTAAACTTCACCAGCTTTGGCATCGCCCACCAGCGGATTGACGCTGCCAGTCGTGGCCGCACGCCCGCCGACCGGGATGCTGTGAATATAGTCGGCGATAGTTTTCACCTGGACGGTGGTGAGGTCGAACTTGGGCATGCCCCTGTCGACTCTCCCGTTCTGCACGACCTGGGCGATCAATTCCCCATCCTTATCGTTCAGCACCAACTCACTCCGGATGAGATTTGGGCCCTGCTCGCCACCGCGTGCATCCGAGCCATGGCAAAAGCTGCAGTTCGCGCTAAAGATCTGCTTGCCATGTGCGATGTCGGCCGGGTCGGCCGCTGGCCGCGTGGGATATGCCGGCACACCAAGAAATTCGGGCACGGCTGCCTGCGGTGGAGCCGGAGCTTGCGCACTGCCCGGGGGCGAGCCCGCCTGCGGTGCTGCCGGCGTGGCTGACGATTGTTCTGCAATGAGGGCAACAGTGCCGAGACCCAGACAGGCAAGCAAAAGAAGTTTCACCCGGTGCAAAAAGACCTCCAAGGGACAATATGCGCAATAAGTCCCTTTATCTTAGCGCGAGCAAACCAGCGCTATTAACGGTGTGTTGATAGAGCGCATTATGGAAAGCCACTCGGCCCTCCCTTGTGATCCCATGCCGCACAGCCGTGGAAAGCCACTCGCCCCCCCCTTTGTCATGCCTGCCGCACAGCTGTGGAAAGCCACTCGGCCCCCCCTTTGTCATCCCGAGAGTTTGTGACTTTATTGAGTTTTGAAAAATCCGACACTCGATACAAACGGGTTATATCTAGACTGTGTCTAAAGTAGCCAAAGAAGTCACAACCTCCGAGCGCAGCCGAGGGATCTGCTGTGCGCCCTTCTCCCTCCACGAATCTTCACATGAGCTCCAGCATCGGATACGCAGAGGAACCCTCACGTCAGCACCAGCCGCGCCCATAAGGATTCAGTCTTCCGTCATTCCATCTGAAAGATTGGTTCCTCTGCGCGTCCGACCCAGGAGCTCTGTAGAAATCGGTGGAGGGAGAAGGGCGCACAGCAGATCCCTCGGCTGCGCTCGGGATGACAAAGGGGGAACGCGGTAGCTTTTGTCCGGCAGTTGCTCCCTATAAAACAAACCAGAACCCAGCCTGCTCAAACGCGAACCACTGGAGCCAAATATCGCCAGCGTCGCTAAAGCGCCAGGCGCACCTTGCGCCGTGTCAGCCACGCAGCAACCGCCAGCATAAAACAGGTGAAGACAATGGATCTGACAACCCCCTGCCAGCCAGACCGGAAGTGACCCCCGAAGAACGAAATCCCCACCGCGCCCAGCAGCTCCCAGTAGTCCGGCAGTAAATACGTCGTCAGCGTATTCGAACCCGCAGGGCGAAACGCAAAGGCCCACCCGATCTTCTTCCTGACGTCGCAAACCCAGTAAAGCAAAGTAAACGCGCCCACACTAAACGCAATCGTGTAGAGGCACCACGTGGGAGTAGCACGAATCTTCGAAATGCCAAGCGGTTGCAGAAGGTATCCGGCAACCAGTGCGGCCAGGGCAAACAACAACGCCGCCGTCGCCTTCTGCTGAAACGTTCTGAAACAACGTGCCTCGATAAAGAGGATCGTCGTGACCACCCCCGCCATAATCAAGCTGGCCGAGGACCCATTGCCCCAGGGCCACTGGTACCCGCGAAGACCATTCTGGAAGTTGAGCCAAAACGCAGCCGCCGAAGAGTGAGCCGCAACCATGGCGACAAACCGCGCGGTCGTGACCGCGTTGAATGCCACCAGCGCGATAAGCCAGAGCAAAGGCGCCAGCAGCCAGCGGCGGAACGGAATGTAAAGCAGGCAAACCGCGAAGTAGGCGTAGCCGATCAAGCCCAGGATTTCCGGGTAGCTGCCATCGATCCAATGGACCTGCCCGTCATGGCCGACGCGCCGAAACAGGGCGTACATCGCAATCACCAGTAAGGCGCCCACAACCCGGAGCCCCATGTGCCATCGGGGTGTTCTGCGACCTTGCCCGGAGGGATAAACGCTCAGAAACAACGACGCACCCAAAAGGCCGAGAAACTCCCAAAGCCTGGGACCAATGAGCATGTGTGCCGCATCCGCCTGGCTACCGTTCGCCAGGATCAGCCCAAGAATCACCAGGGAAGCTGAGCGAACCAGTACGTGCCCCCACAGAGCAAGCTGCGACGGGTTCTTGCGCAGCCGTGCCTGGATCGCGATCGGTAACGACATCCCCACCAGAAAAAGGAAGACCGGGAAAACCATGTCCACGTAGGTCATGACGTCCCAATTGCCCTTCGCATGAAACGTCCACCACGGCAGGTTCCGGGTGCCGTCCAGGTCGTTGACGAAGATCATCACGGCTAAAGTGATACCGCGGAAGATATCGATGGATTGAATGCGCGTGATGACGGACTCACCCGCACCATCGATCGAAACGTGCCCTGGGTTGGTGACTGCGGTAGTGCTCATGAGCCCTCGCGGGAAAGTAGGGACTGCCGGCTACAGCAAAGCCGAATGCGCTCGCCGCCTCCTGTTAGCATAGCGGCTACGGCCCTGACTCCCAAGCCCCCGCGCCGCGTTGAACGGCCCCGGAAAGGATTACCGCTGCGTGCTGATCTTTGCCGCTATTCTCGCCACGTTTGTTTATGGGTTGATTGCCGCCATGCTGGGCACCATTCTGCCCGACCTGTCTGACCGCTTCCACCTCACGCCGAGTCAGAACGGGACGATCGCCTTCGCCCAGGCACTGGGACTGATCATCGCCTCGCTCGCCGTCGGTCCGTTGCTCGACGATGAAGGCAAGAAAGCCGGGCTGATACTCGGGCTGGCTTTCATCTCGATTGCCCTCTTTGCTCTGCCTCGCTCTACCGGCTTCCGCAGTATCGCATTCCTCCTCTTCCTGCTTGGTGTTGGCGGCGGCATCGTGGTGACTGGCGCCAATGCCCTGGTCAGCGACGTGGGCGAAGCGCACCGCGCCATCGCGCTGAACATGGTGAACCTGTTCTTCGGGCTGGGCGGCCTGGTCACCCCATTCATCTCGGCACACTTGTTCGCACGCAAATGGGTTCGTCTCTGCTACACAGTCGCGGGCCTCACGGTCATCACTTTGCTGTTCCAGGCGGTCACTAAAATGCCGCCACCCACCGGCGCGGGCCGCTTCATTCTCGCGGACGCCGGCCCTATCCTCGGGCGCCCCTTGCTGTTCCTTCTCGGCTTCTTTCTCTTCC
The DNA here is from genome assembly GCA_964657465.1 of uncultured Acetobacteraceae bacterium. Classification (GTDB taxonomy): domain Bacteria; phylum Acidobacteriota; class Terriglobia; order Terriglobales; family Acidobacteriaceae; genus PALSA-350. Next base: position 9,875 of record CAZZVD010000105.1, read on the forward strand.
TCTACATCACCTGCGAGGTCGGCGTCTGGAACTGGCTCACACGCCACCTGATCGCCCAGGGCATACCTGAATCGAGCGCGCTCAATATCCTTTCGCTGGGTTTCGCCCTCGGCCTGCTCATCGGCCGCGTCGGTGTATCGCCTATCCTCATACACGTATCCGCGATCAATGTGTTACTCGGCGCTGCAGCCACCATGACGGTGACAACATTCCTCATGCTGCGTACCGTCAATCCGAAGACGGCCTTCATCATGGTCTTTCTCGGCGGACTTTCCATGGCGCCAGTATTTCCGACAACCCTGGCCATCGTGGGCGATGCCTTCCCTCGCATGACGGGCACTGCGATCGGCTTCGTGATCACCTGCGGCTGGGTTGGGCTGGCCGTCAGCTCGCGCCTGATTGGCGCCATTGCAGGCGGTGATCCCAAGCGTCTGCGGGGCGCGCTGCTCGTCATCCCCGCCTCCGCGGTGCTGATGATCGTGTTGAACCTGGTCATCCGGGCTTCGCTGCCGTAGAACTCCGCATCATCCATTCGAGGGTCTTCATGAATGTCGTAGCCACTACCCCCACCGCCACCACCCCTGCGTTTGGGCCCGGAAATCCGTTTTATGCTCCGAGCACTTTGCCCCTGGGAGCACCCCCTTTCGATCGCATCGAAGATGCTGATTATCAGCCGGCCTTTGAGGCCGGCATGGCGGAGCAGTTGCAGGAAGTGCAGACGATCGTCGAGAACCCGGAACCGGCCAGCTTCGAAAACACGGTTGTTGCCATGGAGCAGACCGGCCGTTTGCTCGATCGCGTCTCCTCAGTCTTCGGTGCCGTGACCGGCGCCAACACTAACCCGTTGTTGCAGGAAATCCGCCAGACGATGGCGCCGAAGATGGCTGCGCACCACGATGCCATCTACCTGAACGCCGAACTCTTCGCCCGGGTGAAGGCCGTGTTTGAGAACCGAGCGGCGGCCGGCTTAATGGGAGAGGCCTTGCGCCTGGCAGAGTACTACTACCGCGAGTTTGTCCACGGCGGCGCCAATCTTTCCCCGGCAGATAAGACGGCACTCAGGAAAATGAACGAAGAAATGTCGAGCCTGCAGGCAGATTTCCGCAGCAGGCTGCTGGCCGCAAACCAGGCCGGCGCGTTCGCAACCACCGACAAGGAAGCGCTGGCCGGCTTAAGCGCCGCACACTTAGCAGCCGCCGCCCAGGCCGCAGAACAACGGAATCAGCCAGGCTGGGTATTGGTGCTGCAGAACACCACACAGCAGCCACTACTGGCGAATCTAAGCAACCGCGCCACCCGGCAGAGCCTGTTCGAGCACTCCTGGAATCGCACCGAGCACGGCGATGCTCACGATACCCGCGCCCTCATCCAGCGCATTGCGCAACTGCGCGCGGAGAAAGCAAAACTGCTGGGCTTCTCCAGCTTCGCCGCCTGGAAGCTGGAAGATCAGATGGCCGCTAATCCGGAAACCGCAACCAGGTTTATGGACGCGATGGTTGCCAAAGCCATGGGAGACGCAACGGAGGAAGCGGCCGAAATCGAAAAGCTGATCGCCGGTGCCCATCCGCTCGAGGCATGGGACTGGGATTACTACGCCGCGGAGGTGCGCAAAGCGAAATACGACATCGACGATGCTGAAGTGCAACCGTACCTGGAGCTGAACGCAGTCCTGGAGGACGGAGTCTTCTATGCTGCCAACCAGCTCTATGGATTGTCGTTCCGCGAGCGCTACGATTTACCCGTCTACCATCCGGACGTCCGCGTCTTCGACGTGATCGATGCGGATGGCAAACTCCTTGCCCTGTTCTACGGTGACTTCTTCAAGCGCGACAATAAGAACGGCGGCGCCTGGATGAGCAGCCTGGCAAGCCAATCAAAATTGCTGGGCACCGAGCCAGTCATCTACAACGTATGCAACTACACCAAGCCAGCAGCCGGCGAACCCGCGCTGATTAGCTTTTCCGACGTCACCACGCTGTTCCATGAGTTTGGCCACGCGCTGCACGGCATGTTCTCAAAGGTGACGTACCCAAGCTTCACCGGCACCTCCGTGGCACGTGACTTCGTCGAGTTCCCTTCCCAGTTCAACGAACACTGGGCGACCTATCCCGGCATTTTTGAGCATTACGCGCGGCACCATGAAACCGGCGAGCCGATGCCGGCGGACTTGATGACCAGGCTCGTGCAGGCAGAAAAATTCAATCAGGGCTATTCGCTGGTCGAGATACTCGCGGCTGCGCAACTCGACATGCAGTGGCACACGCTGGGCGCAAACACCATGGTCGATGACCCGGATGCCTTCGAAAAAGAAGCGCTGCGCAAAACCAATCTCACTCTTAGGTATGTGCCGCCGCGTTATCGCTCCAGCTACTTCTCGCACATTTGGGCAAGCGGATACGCGGCCGGGTACTACGCCTATCTATGGAGCGAGAAATTGGATGACGACAGCTACCAATGGTTCAAGGATCACGGCGGGCTGACCAGGGCCAATGGAGACCGCCTTCGCCGCATGATCCTCTCGCGCGGCAACACCGAGGACCTGGCGGCCATGTACGAAAACTGGCTGAGTGATCCTGCTGCAAAATAGATCGGGGGCAGGTCATCCCTGCCCGCGACAACAGCTTCTCGACTACTGCTTCTCGCCTATTGCTTCTCTTTTAGAATCTCTTCGATCTGCTCTTTCGGCACCGAAAGATGATCTTCGTTCTGTTTGAGCCACGAACGATAGTCCTGCTCGATGGCCTCACTCCACCTGGTGTCAATTTGGCCCGCGGTGTATTTCTTCTCTTCCAGCCGCTGATGCCCAAACGTATCCCGCAGATGGGTCGATTCTGAATCCCTGACGACTTTCTCAGCCAGTTGGGGCGGGATAAAGATGACCCCCCCATTGCGGCCAAGCACTACATCGCCCGGCATTGCAGTGGCGTTGCCGATACGGGTTGGCGCGTTGATGCTGACCATGGTCGAGTTCAGCAGCTTGCCTGAGTTCAGCGATCCATAGTGATGCGAGGGATCGTAAAAGCGGACGAAGGAGGTAAAGTTTGGCAGCTCCTCCAGCCCGTTGATGTCGCGGACGGCGCCGTCATACACAATGCCATTGCCTGACTTGGCATAAATCGCATTGCCCACGTTGTCGCCAATGGAAGGACCGCCAACCTTGAGTTGAAAGTGGTCGGCTACATACACATCGCGCTGCTGCAGCATGTCGACAGGCCAGGCGTTCATGGCGCCCTGGCGTTTATCCGCCACACCCTGCGCTTCGATCAGCTTCTGAATGTCCGGCCGCCCCGGCATCCAGGTCGCCGTCAGAGCGCGGCCAACCAGCACCTTGTCCGGGTGAATCGACACCCAGCCATCCTCGTACTCGTGCATAAAACCGGCTTGCTGCAGGGTCGCCCACGCTTCCTCCAGCGTCACAGACTTCATCCGGTCCAGGATGGAATCGGGCACCTTGGGCCTGCCATCGGGAAAGCGTTCCCCATGCCAGTCAGGCGTGTACTTAATCACGTCTTCCCGGGAAAAGAATCCCTGTTGCGCTCCGGCCACGGGTGCCAATCCCCCGGGCGCCAATCCAAGGATCAAAGAAAAACAAACCACCCCCGGAACCCCCCGCCACCAACGTCTGCTCTGTTCCATCATGGTGTCCTTTATTTGGTGCTCGGCTCAAACCACGTCGTGCCGGGGATCTGCACGGTCCTGGCAACCTCTTCGTTCATCTCGACACCCAGGCCAGGCTTATCAGGCGGTGTGACGTACCCCTTTTGAATAATTTCGCCTTCCTTGACGAACGTCTTCCAGACTTCCAGGTGGTTGATCCAGTGCCACTCGCAAACCAGGTAATTTGGCACCGTCACGCATACGTGAGCGGAAGCCATGGTGCCGATCGGCGAGACCACGCAATGAGGCGCGACCGGTACGTAGTAGGCCTGCGCCATGTTCGCAATCTTGCGAAACTCCGACAGGCCGCCCACCTTCTGGATGTCGGGCATGATAATGTCGGCCGCCCGCTTCTGCAGCAACTCGGTATAGCCCCATCGCATGTAGAGGTTTTCGCCGCAGCAAATCGGCGTAGAGGTGGAGTGGCGAATATCTGCCATCGCATCGATGTCTTCCGGAGGAACCGGTTCCTCGAGCCATAACAAGCGGAACGGTTCCACTGCCTTCGCCACCCGCTTGCCGGTGGTCGCGTCATAGCGCCCGTGCATATCGCAAGCCAGATCCATCTCTTTGGGAATCGACTCACGCACGTGTTTCACCCAACTCACCATGCGATCGATCTCGCCATTGCTGGCCGTCCAGTTAACCTTATCGAAGCGCGCGGGATCGCTGGCATCGTCCAGATCGATCTTCATCGCCGTGAACCCCTGTTCCTTGATCCAGGGCAACTTGCGGTCCGATTCCGGACCGAGCGGATCATCCATGTCCGAATCGCAATACATGCGGATCTTGTCCCGGAACTTGCCCCCAAGCAGCTGATACACCGGCAGCCCAAGGATCTTACCGGCCAGGTCCCACAAGGCAATTTCGACCCCGGTCAGTGCGGTGATGTACTGCCCACCCTGTGCGCCGGCGAAGATACCCGAAACACGAATTCTTTCCCAAAGTGCATCCACGTTTAGCGGATCCTGCCCCACCAGCATGCGGCGCCAGGCATGCACCAGCGCCTCTGTCCCGTTGGCTGCATCGGTGGACTCGCCCTGGCCGTAAAGGCCGGAGTCGGTGTAGATCCTTACGTGTGTTTGTGGCCCGTGCACCATCACCTGCGCAGTGCGCACGTCGGTGATCTTGACCCTGGGCCGTTGCTGTAGCGTGCTGCTGGTCTGTACTGCGCGCGAGAGTGCGGGCAAGCCAAAGATTCCGGCTCCGGGCAGGATGGTGGCCGCGCCCTTGAGCACAGACCTACGCGTGAATCGACTCATGCGGTGTCCCTTTCAGTTTGTCAGCAGGGGAAAGAATTACGTTTTTACGACGTTCATGACAAGCAGCCCGGGATTTCGTTGTGGCGGACAAACTATCACGCGCAAAAAACCCTAGTCAAGACAGGTTCCATGGCCAGGCCTGACAAACAGGAACACAGCAAATGACGACACTGGTTTCCGCAGTCCGCACGATTGCAACGATTTAGGATCCGCGACCCATCGTAATCAACATGAGAGTACTGGCTTGCCTTTGCCTCGCTTTGTCGCTGAGCGCTGCAACGGCGCACGCGCAATCAAAACCACTCGACTTATCCCTTGGCTGGAATTACGGCTACACCGATGAGGGAAATGGCTTCGCCCACCTGAATGGCTGGTACGGCACAGCTACCTGGGAGTTCGGCCAGCGTGTCGGCGCCAGCATTGAACATGAAAGTTTCTGGGGCACCTTTCAGGGCAGCGGCACGAACCAGCATGTCTGGCTCGGCGGGATCTCGGTCAAGCTGCGCAACGGCAATCCCAGGGTTAGTCCGATGGTGCAGGCCATGGGAGGCGCCACTCGCAGCAGCGCCTCCGGCACGGTTCAGGAACAGCCAACGTTCCAATTGGGCGCTGGGGCAGATATCACCCTGAAGGGCAACCTCTCGCTGGAGGTTATCCCCGCCGAATACACGTATACCCACGGCAACGGTCAGTCGCTGAACACCTATCAGGCGGCTGCTGGCTTACAGTATTCGTTCGGTAAGTAAGATTAGCTAACCCAGGCACCCGCGGAGCCCGCCCGTCGCTCTATCTCATCTCACAATGTGGAACGTCCGGCTCCATCGTGTCTCATCTACAAAATGGGCCAACTCGTGAAACGCAAAACTTGCCTGATCAGAAGCATCCGTCTCATACATTTGATCGTCGGGCGTGGGAAAAGACCAATACACCATCAACGCTTTGCCGATGACGTTCTGCCGCGGCACAAACCCCCAGTAGCGACTGTCCAGGCTCACGGCCCTCATGGATTTTCAAAATAGGTATTGTGAATCAAAGCAGTTATCGCTTATGCCCCAATCTACGTAGACCGTACACATTCGATAGAGCCGGAGACCGGGTCTGGGCCAACCTCCTAGCCTGGATTTCTCACGACGACTGTCCGGAGATAACCACAATGCCCCCACCCCTGGACGGGTGCCCCATTGCGGGTCCCGAGTCCGCC
>CAZZVD010000106.1:0-8279 GCA_964657465.1 uncultured Acetobacteraceae bacterium
AGACCAGAATGGCGGATTTGGTTTCGACACGTTGATCAAGAAGAATTGGTAGACGGGGAAGAGTTGCTGGTGGGGTGCTGTGAATTTCCACATTTCCCCGGATTCCCTGTTTAAGGTGGTAGCCTTGGCGATCTTCATGCGGTTTTCCTAACAAAACCGCACACTTACACACTTAGATGTGATGGGGCACCCGAGTGAGTTGCGGGGCCGATGTGTTAGCCCGGATTTCTCAGCACGACTGTCGGGACCCGCAATGGGGCACCCGTCTAGGGAGTAGGGCATTGTGGTCGGAAGCTGAGGGTTGTGGTGAGAAATCCGGGTTAGAAACTCGACTGGGTTAGAAACCGAACTGTCCCGGATCCTAATTTGTCCAAATCGGGAATGGAGTCTTCCAGGACAGGTCGCAGCCGATAGAGTAGCCGGGACCGCCGGAGCTCATGTCCACGCAGCCATACACCGAACCGAATTCGTTGTTCGTCCCGCGTGGTTTCGAGCACTGCGCAAGAGCTCATAGGATTTCGATCGTGCTCGTCGCATTGACGACGCGGTTGCTGGTGCTGTGGCTGGCGGTGCACCAGTACCCGCACAATTGGCTCTATGGACGCGGTATCGAGTTGGGCACACTGGCCGAGTCACTCGCCACTGGCCATGGTCTCGCGTCGCCCTTTGGAGGATCGACGGGCGCCACCGCGCTGCTGGCGCCCGGATACCCACTGCTGATAGCGGTTATCTTCCACTGTTTTGGTTCCTTTTCATTTGCTGCAGCCATCTCGGTCATGGTCATGCAATTGCTGTTCGGTGTTGCGACGGTTCTCTTGATCATCCAGGTGGCGGGGCAGTGTTTTGGTCCGCGAGCAGCCAACGTGGCAGGCGCTTTCTGGGCGGTCTCCTTGCCACTGCTGTGGATGCACACGATCTTCTGGGATACCTGCCTATCCACCCTGTTGCTGCTGAGTATCATCACACTGGCGATGCGATGCAACCAAGGAACAGCCGCGGGAGAGTGGGCGGCGATGGGTGCCTGTGGCGGATTTGCTGCTCTCGTCAATCCGGCTCTGCTGCTGTCGCTGCTGGCGGTTATGGCGTGGGCATGCTGGAACGCCGGCAAGCTCCGTTCCAGGTCGCCAATCCTGGTACTCCTGGCCCTCTTGCTGGTGTACGCTCCGTGGCCGATACGCAATGCGCGTGTACTGGGCGCGTTCACCCCTCTTCGCAGCACCCTCGGTTACGAATTGTGGGTAGGTAATCGCGCCGGGGCGACCGGGTATCTTGACCAATCTACGTTCCCCATATTTAACCGCGCAGAATACCAGCAATATGTTGCGCTGGGAGAGGTGCGGTACATGCGCAACAAGGCGGAACAGGCGAAAGCCTATATACGTGCTTACCCCTTAGTTTTTCTTCGTATGACCACGGTGAGGACGATCCGCTTCTGGATGGGTACGGGCAGCGAGGGCGGGTCCATCTTTTTCGCCGTGCATGCGCTGTTAACCACGTGCCTGGGTTTGGTGGGTATGGTGTCGCTGTGGAGAACTCGCCGGTACCGGCTCGGCCTTCTGTTTCTGCTTCCCTTGCTGCTCTTTCCCCTGCCGTACTATGTCACCCATGCTGAGTTTCGCTACCGTCTGGTGATCGATCCCCTGCTTACCATTCTTGGCGCCTTCGCGGTCACATCACGGTTCAGTCAGCACTGCCGATAACCAGCAACAATGGCGGCCAACGTCGCGGATGCGTTCCTGTCTCAGAATGCCGCCACGGATCTTCACCCTGCGGAGCGAACTCGCGCCGGCTGGCTCTGTTGGGTTCTTCCGTCATTTGCCGATCAGATCTTCCTCGTGCTTTTTCTGCTGCTCGTTTACAGCCCACTCAGCGCGAGTCTGCTTCGCGACGCTGATCTGGGCTGGCACATTCGTAGTGGCGAAATCATTCTTTCCACACACGCCATTCCGCGGAGCGACTCATTTTCCTATACCCGGGGAGGACAGCCTTGGTGCGCATGGGAGTGGCTGTATGACGCGCTGCTCGCTGCCGTTCACCACGCGGCGGGCTTGAATGGTGTGGTGCTGCTGACGGCAGCGATCATCAGCCTCACATTCGCACTCCTCTTCCATTTCATTCTCGGCAGGAGCGGCAACCTCGCGGTGGCGGCCACGCTTGCCGTGTTGGCGATGGCGGCTGCCCAGGTACATATGCTGGCCAGACCGCACGTTTGCAGTTGGCTGTTTACGTTGCTCTGCGTTGAAGCTTTGTATCGCTTTGACGCAGGGGACTCGTCTGCCCTGTTCTGGCTACCGCCATTGATTCTGATGTGGGCCAACCTGCACGCCGGCTTCGTACTTGGGCTGGCCTTGCTCGCTGTCGCGGTTGTCGCTTGCCTGCTGCGGCGTTTCTTCCGCAACGGTCAGGATGAGCCGCGAAGGCGCTTCCAGCTGGCCTTCGTGTTTACTCTTTGTCTGCTGGCGACACTGGTCACACCCTACGGTTACAAGCTCCATGCGCACATTGCGCTCTACCTGTCGAACAGCTACCTGATAAACAACATTGCCGAATTTGCGTCACCAGATTTCCACGAAGGTGTCTACCGCTATTTCGAGCTGTTGCTCTTGTTGTCAATCGCGGGCGTGTTGGTGGGCGGCAAACGCATCAGCCTCATGGGCATGCTGTTGCTCTTGTTCTCGGTTGACGCTGGCTTGTATTCCGTGCGCAACATACCAGTGGCTGCCGTGATCATGTGCGTGGTATTGGGTCCTGTGTTGACTCTGGGTATCACACCCGATAGGGATGAGCGGCTTCGATCTTCCTGGTCGAACAGCTTACTCCGCATTGGTCAGGGCATTTCGGATTCGATGGTGCGGTTGGACGGCCAAATGCGGGGGCACGCATTGGTGTTGATGGTGATGGCGGCTTCAGTCGCCCTCGCGTTGCACGGTGGGGCCCTGCGTTCGAAGCAGGTGCTGGATGCCCATTTCGATCAACAGGTTTTTCCCGTGAAGGCGTCGCAGTTCATCCGCCAGCAGGGGATTCCAGATCATCTATTCAGCTCCGATGCCTGGAGCGGTTACTTGATATACACGCTGTATCCAGCCACAAAAGTTTATTTTGACGACCGGCACGACTTCTACGGCGAAGCCTACGTCCGCGAGTACGGAGAAGCTGTTCTGGGGACGAGGCGCTGGCAGGAGCCACTTGACCACTACCAGATCACGTGGGTGCTTATGCCCACAGATGCGGCGTTGTCGAGCCTGCTGAGGCAGACGGAAGGTTGGCGCATCGCCTATCAGGACGATGTGGCTGTTTTGTTTTCCCGGAAGACTAGCGCGATGGGTGAGAGCCGCCCGAGCGGCAGATGACAGCCGCACCTTGGTGAAAACGGACTTTGACCTCACAGAGAGAGTTATCGGCAATGAGAGACAAGACTTCAGGGAAAGCTGGGAAGAGTTAAACTGTCCCATTTCCTCACACCAGGCATAGCCATCGCAAGCACATCGGTGACTCCGGTAAGTGTCATCCGTGGAACAGTAACTTAGGGGCGTTGATGCTGTTACGTTTGTCACCGATGATCTTGCCAGACACTACGTAATCAAGTCCGCCATCCGTTCCAAGGAGAACCGCTATGACTCTGGCAAAATCCATCTTATCTTCGCTGCTAAAAGACGAGTCCGGTCAGGACCTGATTGAGTATGCTCTGGTGGCTGCGATCATTGCTCTGGGTGCAACTGCGGCCATGACCTCGGTGGCTACTTCTATCAGGAATGCCTTTTCTACCGTCGGTAGCAAGCTAACCAGCTCGGTCTAAGGGAAGCAGGTGCGCAGTACGCATCGAACGATGCGCGGCAGACTCTGAATGAACTTGAAGGTGCGCAGCCAACGTGTTTTATGGAGAAACTGAACATTGAGTTCGCTTACGCGGCATGCTGTCTGTTCTGTGCTCTGGTCGGTGCGGCCTTCGACGTCGTGAGTCGCCGGATACCCAATGCTTTCACTCTGCCGGCCATGGTGTTCGGGCTGATGCTTCATCTGAGCCTGGGCGGGTGGGGTGAGATGGTGCGGGCAGGCGCGGGTGGATTGCTGTGCGGTGTCATCTTCCTGCTTTTTTTTCTTGCCGGAGGCATGGGGGGCGGTGACGTCAAGCTCATCATGGCGGCTGGTTGCACGGCGGGGCTTTCGTTGATTGGACCTCTGCTGGTGTTAACGGCCTTAGCGGGCGGCGTGATGGCCGTGTGCCTGGCGCTTTACCGCCGCCGCTTGCGCCAGACACTGGGCAATGTCTGGATGCTGGCTATGCACCACAGGGCTGCCGGGCTGGTACCACACCCGGATGTGAAACTCGAAAATCCGCAAGCGCTCCGGCTGCCATACGGCGTAGCCATTGCAGCCGGCACTGCGTTGACGCTTTGCCAGTTGGTGCTGAGGTGAGCCTATGAAGGCAAGCCGACTACTGACGGCCTTGATGTTTGCTGTGCTGGTTTCCGGGCTCTTTACATTTTGGTTAAGCAGGCGCGTGGCGAGCTCCATGCGGGTTGACCACGTACCGAAGCATGTGTTGGTGTCAGCCGGTAAGTCGCTCGCCGCCGGCGAGCTGCTCAAGCCCGGGAGCTTACAGCTTACGGATTGGCCGGCAGCGACTCCGCTGGAAGGTGGGTTTACCCGCATGGAAGATCTCACTGGCAGAGTCGTGCTTTATCCCCTGCCGAAGGGCCAGCCTATTCTTGAGCGGCAATTGGCTGCACTTGGTGCTGGCGCGGGACTCACGGCCAAGATTCCTTCGGGCATGCGAGCCATCTCCGTGCGCTCAGATGAGGTGGTGGGTGTCGCCGGCTTTTTGTTGCCTGGCACACACGTGGATGTACTCATGACCTATCACGCTGCGGCGGTTCCCGAACCGCGCACACTGACGGTTCTGCAGGACGTGATTGTGCTGGCCGCGGGTCAGCAGATTCAGCCGCAGGCGGATGGCAAGCCCATCAGCGTGAATGTAGTCACGCTGCTGCTGAAACCGGAAGATGCGGAGAAGCTGGTGCTGGCCACCAGCCTGGGAAGTATTTACTTCGTGTTGCGCAACGGAGCAGACGAGGCCATGTTTCCCAGCGCGCCGATAAGCCTGGGCCAGCTTGCCGGGGAAGCTCCTGCGGCCGCTATCGAGCCGGATGGAGCTGCTGCTGTGCAGGCCAGGCCCGGCTTTCAGGTTGAAACCATTTTGGGCGATAAGCGAGTCATCAATGGCTTTCAATGAGGCACGCGGACGAATGCTGACGAACCGACTTTGGAGAGCCGGGTATGGCGCGCTCGTCCTAAGCATTGCATCTGATGGCATGGCTCAGCGGTTGCCGGCCTCGGCACCCCTTCAGGCCATCCATGCCGTCCACGCCATGCGGGCCGTGCAGGCCGCGCCCGCTACGGAGCTCGCAGCCACCAGCATTGCTGGCGCCGCGTGGCCCGGAAGCTCCGGCCAGGTAATGCATCTGCTCGTGGGTCGATCCACGTTCATCGCCAGCACGACACGGCTGAAGCGTGTCTATGTCAGCAATCCGCTCGCGCTTCATTCCTTTACATCGACCCCGAAAGAGATTGTGCTGACGGCCCAGGCTCCCGGGGTGAGCAGCCTTATTTTGTGGGACGTGGGGGGTAGGTCATCCAGCTACGAAGTGTTCTCAGACCTTGATGTGGTGTCATTACAAAAAGAGATTCGCCAGGCCCTGCCCCATGATGACATCCACGTCGAGGCGGAGCTTGACCGTGTCGCGCTCTCCGGATTCGTGACCAGCGAGGCCTCTGCCGACGCAGCCGCCAAAATGGCCGGGCTCTACACGAAAGCAGTGATGAACTCGCTGGTGGTGCGCCAGCCGCACATTAGCCAGGTCAAGTTGCAGGTGGAAATCATCGAGGTGGACCGCACACGATTAGAACAGTTCGGCGTAAACCTGTTCAGCGAAGGAAAAAATTTGGGCAATAGCACCACCAGCCAGTTTCCTTCCACGCAAACCTACACTCCCGGCACCAGTACCACGCCGTCGATGCTTACAACCAGCGACCCGTTGAACCTCTTCTTTTTTCGCTTCGGCACGAACGTCGGGTTGACGGTAAAGGATCTGCAGAGCAGGAACATCGCACAAATCCTTGCCGAGCCCACGATTACCACTCTTAGCGGGCAGAAGGGTTCGTTTCTGGCCGGCGGTGAATTTCCTTTTCCTGTGGTGCAGGGCTCATCCGGCGGGCTCACCTCCATCACCGTCCAGTTCCGGCCCTATGGCGTCAAGCTCGAATTCACCCCATTCGTCAACGAGGATGGCACCGTGCAATTAAAGGTAGCGCCCGAAGTAAGCGCGCTCGACTATACCAACGCTGTCACTATCTCCGGTTACACCATTCCCGCAATCTCGACTCGCCGGGCAGAAACCCAGGTGGAGTTGCGTAGTGGCCAGAGCTTCGCCATTTCCGGGCTGCTTGACCATCGCACCACCGACATCTTCAGTAAGATGCCCGGCATCGCCAGCCTGCCAGTGCTTGGCCAGTTGTTCCGGTCCAAGAACGTGAACCACTCGGTCGTCGAATTAATGGTGATCGTCACGCCGACAATCGTCGATCCCTTGAACGACAACAACGTGCCTAGCCCTCCCAGGCTGCCAGTGCCCATGCTTGATCCCACGCAGTTCGACAAGCAGCCCGGCAAGAAAACATCTGTCGCACAGCCGGGAACGGTGGGCGCGAAGTGAACGACCCGGTGGGAGATGGCGAGGGTCTCGAAGTAGCCTTGCTGACGGTGCGGGTTGCGCCGGAGGTGATGGCTGAGCTGCGGGGAGTGGCCGCCCACATGCCGTGGACGATGGTGATGGTCGATTACGAGATTTACTTTGTGACCGCGCGGCTACCAGCACTCACCCAGCGGGCGATTGAAGCGCAATGCTGCGTGGCCGTTGTGGATTTCGATCACGATCCGGAACTCGCGCTGCAGACGGCGGAGTGTTTGCGGGAGACTTTCTATCATAAGATCGCCATCCTGGCTTTCTCTTCGACCACGGACCCTGACCTGCTGCTGCGTGCGATGCGCGCCGGGTACAGTGAGTTCCTGTCGAAGCCGCTGGTCTCCGACGACTGGCTGGACGCGCTCAACCGGCTGAACCATCGTTGGACCTCCAGCATTGCGCGCCCTCAGAATTCAGGCAAGATCCTGTCGTTCTTCGGCGCCAAGGGCGGCAGCGGGACCACCACCCTGGCTGTACATCTGGCAAATTTTCTGGTGCGTGGCCTGAACAAGAAGGTGCTGCTCATCGACAACCACCCGCAGTTGGGACACGTTGCGCTCTACCTGGGCATGGATGGAAGTAATCATCACTTCTACGACCTGGTGCAAAACGTAAGCCGGCTCGATCAGGAACTTCTTCGGGGATTTATCGCTACGCACGCGAGCGGCCTCGACATACTTTCGTCCCCTGACGTGTATGGCAGCAACTGGCGAACCGATGCTGACTCGGTCGAGCGCACGCTTGAATTTCTCAGCACGCAATATGATTTTGTGCTGCTTGATAGCGAGGCTTCGTTCGAAGACATTAATCTCGCGGTCATCGCCTTCTCGAACTGGATTTACATGATCGCCACGCCGGAGATCGGCGCGATTCGCGATCTTTCTCGCTACGTGGACGGCCTGATCCAGAATGAACAGGCAACAAAAAAGCTGCAGGTCATTATCAATCGTTTTTCCTCTCACGAGGCGGTCACGATCGAACAAATTGAAAAGGCGGTACACCTGCCGATCACTCACAAGATTTCAAATAACTATGGCGAACTGGTTCGCTCGATCAATATCGGAGAACCTTTGTCGCCTGAGAGCAAGTCAGACTTTTCACAGCAGATGATGAAGTGGGCAAGTTCGTTGGTCAAAGCGGCTGCGCCCGCGCCCCAGGAAACAGGCAGAAAGAAGTTCACACTTTGGAAGTAACCGGGGCACGACTTGCGCGGTACCCCAGGAGAGGGATTGTTTATGCCTGACCCCAGTGTTCCTGGAAGAAATGCAGTGATCCCGGCTGCCGTGAGAACCACGAAGCCGATAGCTTTGAAGCTGCAGCAGGAAATCAAGGCTGCGGTGCACCTGGGGCTGATCAAGCGGCTCGATCTGGAAAAGATCTCCCAGATGCACGAAAATCCCGCGTCGCAACAGCAGCTGATCACGGTCATCCAGCAGCTCATCAGCGAACAGAATATTCCTCTTTCAGCGACTGAACGGGAACGCCTGGGGCAGGAGGTACTGGATGAAGTGTTCGGTCTGGGTCCGCTCGAGCCGC
>CAZZVD010000106.1:8379-15804 GCA_964657465.1 uncultured Acetobacteraceae bacterium
ACGACATCCTGGTGAATACCTTTAATGCGGTTTACGTGGAACGTCGCGGCATCCTGGAGAAAACCACGGTGATCTTCAAGGACGATCGTCACTTGATGCATGTGATTGACAAGATTGTTTCCGCAGTAGGGAGGCGGGTAGATGAATCATCGCCGATGGTGGATGCGCGTCTGAAAGACGGTTCGCGGGTGAATGCGATTATTCCTCCTTTGGCAGTGGACGGACCCATTTTGTCGATACGTAAATTCGCCGCGTCGCCTCTCGGCGCCGAGGATCTGTTGCGTAATAAAGCACTCACCGAGCCCATGCTTGAGTTGCTCAAGGGTGCGGTGCAGGCGAGGCTGAATATCATTGTTTCGGGCGGCACCGGGGCCGGGAAGACCACCCTGTTGAACGTACTCTCGGGCTTTGTTGACGAACGCGAGCGCATTGTCACGATCGAGGACTCCGCCGAGTTGCAGATCAAACATCTCCACGTGGTTAGGCTGGAGTGCCGGCCGCCGAACGTCGAAGGCAAAGGCGGGGTGAAGCAGCGCGAGCTGGTCATCAACGCGCTTCGCATGCGTCCCGACCGCATTGTGCTGGGCGAAGTGCGTGGCGAGGAGTGCATGGACATGCTGCAGGCGATGAACACGGGGCATGACGGTTCACTTACCACGGTGCACGCCAATACACCGCGGGACGCATTGGCGCGCCTCGAAACTATGGCCCTGATGGGCAGCGTCACTTTGCCGGAAAACGCGATCCGCGCCCAGATTGCCTCTGCAGTCCACCTGATCGTACAGATAGCCCGCATGAGCGATGGTTCGCGCCGCGTCACTCACCTGACTGAGTTGACGGGTGTATTCAGTAATGTCATCAGCATGCAGGACATTTTTCTTTTTGAAAAAGGCGGCCTGGGACCGAATGGAAAAGTGAAGGGACATTTTCGCTCCACCGGCGTTGTGCCCAGATTCGGAGACAAGTTGAAGGAATCAGGCATTGCGATGCCGGCGGGTCTGAGCAATCACTTGGTGGAAGTTTAGGAGACAAAGATGACACTGTTGGTGGAGATGTTTGTGCTCCTACTTGCGGCAAGTTTCGGGTTGGTGATGGTGGTGACCCGTCCATCGCCACAGGAGCAGGTTGTGACCCGGAGGATGGCTTCGATTCACATTCCTGGCAAAACCCAGGCTGGCGGCGCCGAGGAAAAGGAGCAACTGTTAAAAGAAGCAGATACGGGTACATTTTCCTGGTTGGATACAAGGATAGCCAGCTACGGGCTGGCCCAGCGCTTGCGCAGGCGCATTGCCCAGGCAAACAGTCGTACGACGGTGGCTGTTCTGGTAGCCACCTGTTTTGGTTTGTTTCTCGGTGGCTATGCGCTTGCCTGGCTGTTTGCGCCGCTGATGGCGGTTGACCTGCCCTGCGCCCTGGCTGTGGCATTGTTGCCGTACGGGCTGCTGAACATGAAGCGCGCCCGCCGCATCCGCGCGTTCAACGCGGCCTTACCGGAATGTATCGATATGCTGGGTCGCGCTTTGCGCGCCGGTCATTCAGTGGCGGGGGCAATGGAACTGCTGGGTCAGAATGCGCAGGAACCAGCCGCCGCTGAGTTTGTGGAGATTTCCCGGCAACAGAACCTGGGATTCCCTCTGCGCGACGCCCTCATGCTATTGCTGGACCGAATGCCCTCGGCCGATTTACGAGTGTTGGTGACGGCCATCCTGGTGCAGCGCGACACCGGGGGGAACCTGGTCGAGATACTCGATCGTGCTGTTTTTGTCATTCGTGAACGGCTGCGCATTCAGGGCGAGATCCAGGTCCAAACGGCCCAGGGAAGACTGACCGGCTGGATTCTCAGCTCGCTTCCCATCGTGATGCTGTTGTTGCTAAACCTTATCAATCCCGGCTATTCCAGCATTCTTTTCAGCGAGCCATCCGGCCGCAAGCTGCTGTATTTCAGCGCCGGCATGTTAGGTGTCGGCGCGTTCATTATTCGTCGCATCGTGAATGGGATCGAGGTCTAGCACAATGGGCCAGATCTACTACGCCGCGATCGCCCTCACGCTCTCTCTATTCATCGGGTTGTTGCTCGCGCCGGTATTGTTGCGGCCTTCAGCGGCCGCGCGTCGCATGCTGCAGCTGGTGAAGAGTAGCCGGCCCGATGAGCGACGCATTGGTCTTCGTGAAACGGTGCAGGGCTCGATCCTGTCCGCAGCCGCCCACCTGCAGGATCGGATGGGACTGGGCGAAGATGAAACGACGAAACAGCGTTTGCTGAGTGCAGGCGTGGGCAGCCCGGAAGGCATGAACATGTACTTCGCGAGTCGTCTGGCAGCGCCCGCTATTTGCCTGGTCTGTGGCAGTCTTATGGCCAGCGATACTGTTTTCTGGGCTTTGTCCGCGGCCGCGATTGGTTACCTGTTGCCGGATATGTGGCTGAGGCGGAGGATCAGCAAACGCCGGGAGAGGATACGAAAGAGTCTGCCCGACGCAATAGACCTGCTGGTCATTTGTGTGGAAGCGGGTCTGGGTCTGGACCAATCGATGCTTCGCGTGGGCCAGGAACTCGACATCAGCCATCCCGACCTCCACACGGAATTCATGCAGGTGAACTTCGAACAGCTTGCCGGTAAGCCTCGTCTCGAGGCCTGGAAGAGCGCGGCAGAGAGGACCCAAATCCCCGAGTTCTCTTTGTTCGTCAGCATGCTCACGCAGGCAGACAAGTTTGGTACTCCCATTGTCCGTGCGCTTAGCCGGTTTGGCGATGAGATCCGGTTGAAACGGAGGCAGAGGGCAGAGGAGATGGCAGCAAAATCCAAAATCAAGATTCTTTTTCCCCTGGTGCTTTTCATTTTCCCCTGCATCTTCGTCGTTTTGCTCGCCCCGGCGATTCTCAACATAGCCAAAAATATGGAGACATTGAAATAGAGAACCGGGTTGCCGGCCGCAGTTTTTAAGATTGTCCAGACCAGGAGAAAGGAGGATACATCGCATGGATACGACAACATTAGTGCGCATCGTCGCCGGTGTGTTGGCAGTCGTGGTGCTTGCCTTTCTGATTTACCGCAGAAAGCAAGCGAAGGCCTAAGGAGTTCGCTGCGTGTGTAACGTGCCCGCATCCCGCTATTCCTCAGAGGATGCGAGCACGCATGTTTACATCACAGTGTATTGTGATCCTTGCAACCATGTCACTGTCACGCTTACTGTTTCACGCTGACGAGGATTGCCGATAGTCGAGCACTCGGCTCATTGGGCTGCTGGGTACAAGCGCACCTTTCATCGCTTCGGCGCTCAGCACGCTTGCCTGCTCGTTAAAACAAGAACCGCGCTCCGAATTGAAACTGCCGCGGCGTGTTAATCGTGTTCGTGATCAACCCAAATGGAATGGCCTGCTGCGTAGCTTCTGTGATCGAAGGTACGCTCGGATATCCGAACTGGGGCGTGTTGGAAATGTTGTAGGAGGACACATCAAAGCGCAGCGTACGGGTCTCCCCAATCTTGAAAGCCTTGAAGGCAGAGAGGTCCAGCTCCCGGGCGCCCTTGGTCCGCACATGATCCAGGTAGGCTGAGGCCGTCCCTGCGATATAAGGGTTCGCAGTGGCCGGGTCGCCGGTGGCTTCTGTGCCCGGTAGTGCAAAGCATTGCGCGGTAAACCACGCCGCGACGGTATGCGGCGCATGCGCACCCGGGTTGCAATTCAGGTCGGCGCGTTGATTGAAGAACGACGGGCTTACCCCGGAGAGCGGGGCATTGATAGGCACGCCCGTGCTGAGATAATCGATGGCGTTGATTGTCCAACCACCCAGTACCGCGTTGCCCACGCCTCGCAGATCCACCGCACGCCCCTGACCGACCGGCAAGTCATACGACACCTGTGCCGTGAATTGGAACTTCACGTCCTGGGGACTGATCGAATGTTCCAGCTTCAGATTATGCCAATCCTGAACAGTGCCGCTGTGGGTACCGACGAAACCCAACGGCGGGTTGCCGTCGTCGGTCATGAGCTTACCCCAGGTGAACGTAGTGATGGTCGTGAAGTGGTCTGTGAGGCGCTTTTGCACCTTGGCCTGCATCGAGCTGTATTCGGAATCACCCGCGGCGTACCCGTGGATGTTGACCCCATTGCCCGAGCCATAAAGCCCGTTGCCGAACTGTGGATACTTCTCCAGCGAGACAAACAGCGGCACCGTGGGTGAACCAAAATTGGCGTTGGTCGCCGGAAGAATGGACTGCCACTGATTGGGCACAGTGGTGTTGGTAAGAGCTGACTGGTATTGACCGATGGTTTGAAGGTCGAGAAGGTTCAAATCGACGCTCGAGAAGGGTAGAAACAGTCCGCGGCTGCCCACATACGCTGCGGTGACCACCACCTGGTGAGGCAGTTCGTACTCGAGAGCGAAGTTGAAGTTGTAGACGGTGGGTGTCCGTTGCGACCGCAGCACCGAATTCAGAGTGGTGCCGAGGTTGTTAGCCAGACCCGAAGGTGTGCTTTTGAAGGTCGGCACCGTACCGTTTGGAAAGGGGTTGCTTAAAGAATAGGGAACGTTGAAGTCGTCGAGCGGACTACCTGTGTTGGCACCGCAGGAAGTTCCATTGAAGACGGTATTGCCGTTCGCGTTGAAGCAGGTACCGTTCCATGTGGTGCGCGAAGAGAAGCCATCGCTGTTCACACCAGCACTCTGCACGTTGTGGGTGGAGGGTCCGTAATAGAAGCCCGCCCCGCCTCGCACCACCAGATGCGATAGTGGCTGCCAGGCAAAAGCTGCGCGCGGCCCAAAGTTGGTCAAATTAGAAGCAAACGGAGAACGGTTACCGCCGTTGACGAAGATCTCCGCGCCGGTGTAGCCGACGCCGCTGGCGGTGGTACTTGCGTTCGGATTGAAGTATTCCAGGCGGTTGTACCGTTCGTTTTCGCCACTGAAAATATCCCAACGGAGACCGGCGGTGATGGTGAGCGCCTTCGAGGCGTGGTAGCTGTCTTCAATGAATGCCGCATAGTAGGGATTGGTTTCTGCCGCGAAGATGTCTTTGGTGAAATTGGGATAGAAGTTGGTCTCCGGGTTAGCACCGCTAGGGTTGGCCGCCATGCCCACCAGCAGAGATGCAAAATCACTGCCGCCGGCGGCACTGCTCACCGATTGATCTGTAGCACTGACGTCGAACTCGTAAGCCCCTGCGGGCGCACCAGGCTGGCCCACATTGAGGAAGCGCTTCATCCACTCGAAGCCAAAGGAAAGCTGGTGTTTGCCCTGAATCCTGGTGGCCGCGGCATTCACATCGCTGTTCTCGCTGGCGTAACGGAAATTGTTAAAGTCGCCGGTGCCGCCCACACCCTGGCCCAAATCGCCGAACAGAATGAGCGGAAGCTGTTTCGTCACCTGGTCCGCCGCAAGCGATGCCGGGAAGCCGGCCTGTACACCGTTGACTGTGCCCAGGTTGGTGAGGTCGGTGCTGCCGTACGCGGGGTTGCCCTGGTTCTCGTAGTGCCGGGTGAACGAATAACGCAGGTTGAGCACCGTCGAGGCATTCAGGGTGTAGTCATCGGCTACCAGAACGTTGCGACCGTTGGTCGTGTTTTGGGCATAGTTGAGATCCCAGCCGCTGGGGAAGACGTTGGCTGTAGCAAAAATCAGCTTGGCATAGGAGAATCGCGAAAACAGGTGGTTCTTTTCGCTCTGCGCCCAATCGACACGGACGTCGAAGCGATGAGCGTGGAAAGGATCAAGCCCGGGCAAACCGTAGTTATTCTGCACATCGCTGGTAGCGGCATCGCAGGTGGTGGGGTTGGGCAGATTACATTTCGGCATCTTCGACAGAAACAGCAACCCGATGGCGTTGGGGTTGGGGATGACGTTGCCGGGGAACGGCTGCCGCGTGCCATCGGGTAAGTCGGGCCGGGTGGGGTCGTAGATTGGGTTGGCAGAGGCCGAAAAGTCGCCCGTTCTTTCTGCGCTGGTAGGAACGCTGAAGTAGTCAATTCCTTCGAACTGTTGCTGTTGCGTGTCTTCGTAGTCCGCGAAAAAGAACAGTTTGTCTTTCTTGATGGGACCGCCGATGGCGGCGCCCTCCTGATAGCGATGAAAGTCAGGCGGTTTGTTCGCCTGACCGCTGCTCAACTGAGTGTTCTTGTTGAAATATTCGTTGGCAGAAAGAGCGTTCGGTCGGAACACGCCAAACAGGTCGCCATGGAACGCATTGGTGCCGCTTTTGCTTACCAGGCTGATCACGCCGGCGGCTCCACTCTGATAGGAAGCCGGTGTGTTTTGCGTTTCGACCCGCACCTCGTCGACGCCATCTTCGGGAATGTTCATCGCCGGAATGATCGCGGCTGCATTGTTCTCGGCGACCCCGATGGGGCTGCCATCCAGCATGTAATAGACCGAGCCGACGATCGCGCCGTTGATCGTGGCTGACGACACATCAACGCCCGGGCGGCCAATCGAGATGTT
Organism: uncultured Acetobacteraceae bacterium; assembly: GCA_964657465.1. Taxonomy (GTDB): domain Bacteria; phylum Acidobacteriota; class Terriglobia; order Terriglobales; family Acidobacteriaceae; genus PALSA-350. The sequence goes on from CAZZVD010000106.1 coordinate 14,814, forward strand.
CTGCACCGACTGCATGGAATCGCTTGAATTGGGCGAACCATTCGGTGGGGTGACCCCCGCACTCAATTGCACTAAGTCGAATACGTTGCGATAGAGCAGTGGCACCCGGTCGATGGTGTGGGAATCGATCAACTGGCCAACCGTCGAATTGCTTGATTCGATCAGTTCGGTTCCGCCGGTCACGGTGACCGTATCGCTGATGGCGCCGACAGTCAGTGTCACGTTCACCTCCGTGGCCTGATCAACGGTCACGGTGATGTTGTTGTGGACTACGCTTTGAAAGCCCTTCTGGGTAACGGTGACCTGGTACACACCCGGACTGAGGGAAATGAACGTGTAGAGGCCAGCCGAGGAGGTAACGGTATGTTGCTCGCCACCGGTGGCGCTGTTGAGGAGCACGACCTGGGCTCCCGGGACGAGCGCACCCGCGGCATCGGTGACGAGCCCGCTGATGGTGCCTCTGCCGGCCTGAGCGAACGCCATCGAAGCGGCGCAGAGCAACAGGATGCAAGAGGAAAAGAGGTTGCGTACGATCGCGAGGCGATAGTTTCGCTTATTCAAGAGCTGGCTCCTCCCAGAGTCATGCGATTTCAGGTCTACAGGTGGTGCGGGCATGGCGGCGAGTACCCCGGAGAAGCCTCGCTACCTCGTATTAAATCGTTTCAAGTCTGTTTCATCATTAATGAGGATTTCCCAAATTTCTGCAAGAGGAAAATGCGGGCGTAGGGTAGGGTCCTGTCGTCCGCAGGAGTTCGCGGTCGTGCGGAACATTTCGATCCCTTGACGTGGTTTAGGCGCCGGTTCCAGACTTTCAAACCTCACTCGCATCACGGTGGGTGGGGAAGTCTTCTGGTTGGGTTCTCCGAATTCGATGGGGCTGAGAGTTAGATTTTCCCAGCCCAACCTGCAACTTTCGAAACCTCACCCGTAACCACGTGGGGTGCCCCCACTAGTGTCCGGTTATAACTGGAACAGATTCAATTGTTTGCCG
>CAZZVD010000107.1:0-5634 GCA_964657465.1 uncultured Acetobacteraceae bacterium
TTGTGACTTCCCACCGCGGTACTTTTACGAGTTAGCGGAGCAGAGAGGTTAGTTGGGTTTTTAGGCGGGTTTGAGAGTTAGGGGTTGGGGGTTGTGAATTCCCACATCTCCCGACTGGAAAACGTCGGTAGATATGGGGCACCCTGGTCCTTCTACGGGGCCGGGGGAGCAGGGGGTTTTTGGTTGGGGGTTGTGAGTTCCCGGTTTTTTTACCGGGCCGGCGGAGCAGAGTTGTCTACCCGCGGTGGTTTGCGGGCAGACGGGTTGGGTTTAGGCTCGGGCCGGGTCGGCTACTTCGGTGTCGAGGCCTAGTTCGGTGAAGGCCTGGTCGATTCGGTTGAGGTCGAATTTGCCCTCGCGGGCGAGGCGGGACAGGGTGGCGCCTACGATGGATTCGGCGTTGACTTCGAAGTGGCGGCGGAGATGTTCGCGGTTGTCACTGCGGCCAAAGCCGTCCGTGCCCAGCGAGACTAACCGGTTGGTGAGCCAGGGGGAAAGCTGGTCTGACATCACCTTCATGTAGTCGCTGGCAGCAATGATCGGGCCTTCTGCTCCCTTTAAGACTTCGAGGACATATGGGACCTTCTCCGGCTGGCCGGGGTGGAGACGGTTCCAACGCTCCGCGGCCAGAGCCTCTCGCCGCAGTTCGTTGTAGCTGGTCACACTCCAGACATCGCACTGAACGCCGTACTTCTCGGCCAGGATGCCCTGGGCACGGACCACTTCGTTCAGAATCGGTCCGCTGCCGAAGAGCTGCGCCGTTGCTTTGCCGGAGGGGGCTGCCTGGAAGCGGTAGATTCCCCGGACAATGCCTTCCCTGACGCCTTCCGGCATCGCGGGCATGGCGTAGTCCTCGTTGTACATGGTGATGTAGTAGAAGACGTCTTCGCCTTCCTGGTACATGCGGCGGATGCCATCCTGCACGATCACTGCCAACTCATAGACATAGGCGGGATCGTAGCTGACGCAGGTCGGCACGGTGCTCGCGAGCACGTGGCTGTGGCCGTCCTGGTGCTGTAGCCCTTCACCCAACATGGTGGTTCGTCCGGCGGTGCCGCCCATGAGGAAGCCCTTGCCGCGCGAATCGGCGAAGGCCCAGACCATGTCCCCGATGCGCTGGAAACCGAACATGGAGTAGTACATGTAAAACGGGATGGTGGGTACGCCGTAGTTGGAGTAAGCGGTCCCGGCAGCGGTGAACGAAGCCATCGAGCCGGCCTCGGTGATGCCCTCTTCCAGGATCTGCCCGTCTTTCTCTTCACGGTAGTAGAGCAGCATGTCCTGATCGTGGGGCTTGTATTTCTGGCCTTCGCTGGCGTAGATGGCGACCTGACGAATGGCCGACTCCATGCCAAAGGTGCGCGCTTCATCGGGCACGATCGGCACGATCAGCTTGCCGATGGTTGCATCCTTAAGCAGGTGCCGCAGGATGCTGACGAAGCCCATGGTGGTGGAGACTTCGCGGCCCTTGGAGCCGGCGGTCCATTCTCCGAATTGCTCCAACGCCGGCGCTTTGAAGTCCGAATGGGGCACTTCGCGGGTGGGAATGTAGCCGCCGAGCGCCTTGCGGCGTTCCTGCAGGTAGATAATTTCCGGGCTATCCTGCGCGGGGCGATATGGCTTACCGCCTTTAGCTTCCTGCTCGGGCACGGGAATGTTAAAGCGTTTGACGAAGTTTGCCAGGCCGCTATCGGTGAGCTTTTTCTCCTGGTGCGAGGCGTTGCGGGCCTGATTGACGCCCAGGCCATATCCCTTGACCGTCTTGGCCAGGATGACGGTGGGCGACCCGCGATGCTCGATGGCTTTGCGATAGGCGTTGAAGATCTTGGCCGGGTCGTGACCGCCGCGGTGCAGGTCTTCCAATTGCTCGTCGGTCTTATCGCTTACCAGCTCGAGGAGCTCGGGATATTTGCCGAAGAATTCCTGCCGCAGATGGGCGCCACCCTTGGCCTTGAAGGATTGGTAATCGCCGTCGACGGCTTCTTCCATGCGTTTGAGCAGGAGGCCGCTCTGGTCGCGTTCGAACAGCTCGTCCCAGTCTGCGCCCCAGATCACCTTGATGACATGCCAGCCGGCACCGCGGAACACGCCTTCGAGCTCGTCGATGATGCGCTTGTTGCCGCGCACTGGCCCGTCGAGGCGCTGCAGGTTGCAGTTGACCACAAAGATCAGATTGTCGAGCTTCTCGCGGGAGGCCACGGTGATCGCGCCCAGGGTGTCCACTTCATCCGTCTCGCCGTCGCCGACGAATGCCCAGACCTTGCGCTCAGTTTCGGCGATCAGCTTGCGGTTTTCGAGGTAGCGCATGAAGCGCGCCTGGTAGATCGCGTTCAGCGGGCCAATGCCCATGGAGACAGTGGGAAAACGCCAGAAGTCTGGCATGAGCCAGGGATGCGGATAGGATGACAGGCCGGGCTTGCCGCGCAGCTCGTGGCGGAAGTGGAGCAGACGTTCGTCATCCAGGCGGCCTTCGAGATAAGCGCGGGCGTAGACGCCGGGCGAGGCATGGCCCTGGAAGTAGATGAAGTCGCCTGGCTGGTCGCCGTATTTGGCGTGGAAGAAGTGGTTGTAGCCCACTTCTAATAGGGTCGCCAGCGACGAGTACGTGGAGAGATGGCCGCCGATGCCGGCGTCTTTCTTGTTCTGGCCGTGCACCATGGCCATCGCATTCCAGCGGATGAGTGCTTCCAGGCGTTCCTCGAGGTTGCGGTCACCCGGGTACGGTACTTCTTCATGTTTGGGGATGGTGTTCAGGTAGGGGGTGGTGAGGGCTCCTGGAGTGGAGATGCCGGCTTCGCGCGCTCGCTGCCGGAGGGCTGCGATCAACTCCGCGCCTTGCTCCGGCCCTTCGCCGACAATCAGTTCGTCGAATGCTTCAATCCACTCTGCCACTTCGTCGGAAAACTTAGATTGTGCGGGAATAGCGAGTTTGGTTTCCATAGGTTGGCTCGTCACTGGACGGTTCACCCTAAGTATATGCCGGTGAGGGAGCAAATGTCCGGGTAGGCGACGGCCCATTTTGCCGGCTGAATGTGCTTTGAAGCGCCCAGCTATTTTGCGCGGGGATGAGTGCGGTCATAGACCTGGGTCACCTGACCGGTGGTTAGTTGGGTGTAGCGCTGGGTGGTGGAAAGCCGTTCGTGGCCCAGCAATTCCTGAATGGCGCGCAGGTCTGCTCCTTCTTCGAGCATGTGGGTGCCGAAGGCGTGGCGCAGGGTATGCGGGTGGATTTCTGCCGGCAGGCCCTTGCTCATTGAAATTTGCTTCACAATGCGGCCCACGCTGCGGGTGGTGAGGCGTCCGGTGCCTTTGTTCTGCAGGTTGAGGATGAGGGCATCCGAAGCTTTCGTGCCCACTTTTGTGGTGCGCGACGGCAGGTAGTTGCGGATGGCTTCGGCGGCGGCATCGCCCAGGGGCACATAGCGCTGCTTTCTCCCCTTGCCGCGGACCAGGATCACTTCCCTTGCCCAGTGAATGTCAGCGACGTCGAGCCCTACGAGTTCGGCGTTGCGGATGCCGCAACCGTACAGCAGTTCAAAGATGACCCGGTCGCGCTCTGGCCACGCGGCCGTGGTTTCGTCTGCGGCGGTTTCTACCAGGTGGTTCATTTGCTCGATCGAGGGCACGCGGGGCAGGTGGCGGGGTAGTTTGGGCGTGGCTACCAGCGCGGCCGGGTTGCTGGCCACGTGTCCGGCGCGGGCCATCCATTGAAACCAGGAGCGGACGGCGGAGAGGGATCGAGCGACGGATGCTTTGGCGAGGCCCCGGCCGTAGAGTTCGCCGAGATAGCCACGGATGAGCAGGTGGTCAACCCGGCTTACGTCTGCCTCTTTTCCGTTTTTTGCGATCAGGTAGGCAGCGAAGTTGCCGATTTCGCGTTGGTAGGCGCGGAGGGTGTGGGGCGAGGCGGTGCGCTCATGGGCGAGCATGGCGAGGAACTGCGCGGCCAGGCGCTCGGGTTGCGGCGTGAATGGGTTCTCGTTCGGCTTCACTGGGAGGCCCGAGTGCGTGTCGCCCTTGGGTGGTGGGCGCGATGCACCTCTTTGAGCCTTCCCAGCGCCAGGTGGGTGTAGACCTGGGTGGTGGAGATATCGGCGTGGCCGAGCAGGGTTTGTACGGTGCGGAGGTCGGCTCCGTTTTCTACCATGTGGGTGGCGCAGCAGTGGCGGAGTACGTGGGGGCTGGCCCGATGATCCAGTTGCTTGACGAGTTGCCAGATCCATTGGCGTGTCAGGCCGGCGCCGCGGACGGAGAGGAAGAGACGGTGTTCGCGGGGGCGCACGGCGAGCGAAGGCCTGCCATTGGCCAGGTAGGCTTCGAGGGCGAGGATCGCTGGTTGCCCCAGGGGCACGATGCGCTCCTTGTCTCCCTTGCCGCGGACGAGCACGCGTCCTTCGCTCAGCGACAGGTCGGCGGCCCCGAGGGCGGTTAGCTCGGAGACGCGGATGCCGCCGGCGTAGAGCAGTTCCACGATGGCGCGGTCGCGTAGGGCGACGGCGTCGGCATGGGGATGGTTGGCGGGGAGGCCGGCTTGCTCCATCATTTGTTCCACTTCGGATTGGGCGAGCGCCTTGGGGAGGATCTTGAAGGAGGATGGGGATTCGAGGTTGACGGTGGGGTCGTGGTGGATTTGCTTGTCCAGCAGCAGCCACTTGTAAAAGCCACGCAGGCAGGAGAGTTTTCTGGCTACGGAGCGCGGTTGGACGCCGTGGGTTTGCAGATGCTTGAGGAAGCCGGCGACATCGGGTTGAGTGGCGGTGAGTGGGAGAGCGTTGGTCTTTTCGAGGTATTCCGTGAAGAGAGCCAGGTCGCTTTCGTAAGCTTCGCAGGTGAGGGGGCGCAGGCCCTTCTCGATTTGCAGGTAGGTAAGGTACTGGCGCACCAGGGTGTTCGTCGTGCCGGGTTGGGCAGTGGGCTGCACTAGGGAGATTATCTGCCCGCGTTCAGTGGTTTGGAGCATGGTGCGGGGCGGGTATCTAAAGAGACAGCCGTGGGGTTACATTTACACCCGCTGTGCAGCCCCTGACTGCTCGCACCGCCTGTCTGAGCTAAGTGCAATTTAGTCGAAGATCATCGACAATGGGACGGGGCTGAAACCCCAGCAGGAGTGACCTTTCGTTTGACCAGCAGCCAGTCCAGCCCGAGTGTTCTGTCCTCACAAGATTTTTATGCAGCTGTGCTCTCGCGGGAGCCGGCGATTGCGGTATTCGATTGCGATGGGACGTTGTGGGCGGGAGATTCCGGCTACGAGTTCATGATCTGGTCGATGGAAGAAGGGTTGGTTTCTCGCAATGCCAGCGATTGGATCGACTCGCGTTACCGGCTGTACCGGGCTGGGGCAGTATCTGAAGTCGCGATGTGCGGCGAGATGGTGCAGATTTACGACGGCTTGAGCGAGGCGGAGATCCGCCGGGCGGCTGCGGCTTTCTTCCAGTCACGGTTTGCGGACAAAACGTTTGCCGAAATGCGCTCCCTGGTTACGTCTCTGAGCAAGCTCGGAGCCGATATCTGGGTGGTGAGTTCGACGAATCATTGGGTGATCGAAGAAGGGGTCGAGCAGTTCAACATTCCCGCTTCCCGGGTGATTGCCGCTCGCGCCAAGGTGATAGGCGGCGTCACCACCAGCACCTTGCT
>CAZZVD010000107.1:5734-13660 GCA_964657465.1 uncultured Acetobacteraceae bacterium
GGGTGATTGCCGCTCGCGCCAAGGTGATAGGCGGCGTCACCACCAGCACCTTGCTCGATGTTCCCTCGGGTGAGGGCAAGGCCGAGTCACTTATCAAGGCCGGTATTACGGCTCCCGATGTGGTGTTCGGCAATTCCATTCATGACGCGGCGATGCTGCGGATTGCGCAGCAGGCATTTGCGGTGAACGCCACCGCGGCGTTGGTAGAGATCGCAACCCAGCATGGGTGGCCGCTGTTTTATCCCGAGGGCACTCTTCCAGGGGAGGCATGACGGCCGGCTCGTTTGCGCTGGGCTCGCCACTCTTGCGCCGCCGCACCCCGCGGATTGTGGCGCTGCAACCCAGTATCAGCATCACGCTTGAACAGCTCGGGCGCCTCGACCTGCTTGTCGCCTGCACCAAGTATTGCCTGGCAGCGGTACCCGCGTTGCGATCCCGGCAGGTGCAGGTGCTCTCGGACTCGTGGTCGGCCAATACCGAGGAAATACTTGCGGCAGAACCCACATTGGTGATCGCCAGTGTGCCTTACCGCATGGAGTCGTTGGCGGCCATCCTGAAAGCGGGGGTGCCGGTGGTTACGTTGGCGCCTCACACGCTGGCGGATATCTACCAGGACATCCGTCTGCTGGGTGACATTGTGCATGCATCCAGCGAGGCAGAAGCGGTGTGTGGGGGGATGGGCGCGGCGCTTGCGGCCACGCAGAGCGCTCTGGGTGGTTTGCGCGACCAAACGAGGCCGCTGGTGCATTGCGAGGAATGGGGCAAGCCGGTCATCCACTCCCAGCCCTGGGTGGCGGAGCTGGTGGCCGCCGCCGGTGGACGTTTTCTGGGGACCCCCGGAGCGGTGACTGACCCAGCCGCCGTCGCGGCCGAAGATCCTGACGTGCTGGTGTTCGCGTGGTGCGGCTGCGGTGACCGTGTTCCGCTGGCCCGGATGGTGGAACAGCGTCGGTGGCGTACGCTGCGCGCGGTCAGGAATGGGCGGGTTTACTGCATTCCCGACCAGTTTTTGAACACGCCGGCAGCCAATCTTATCGACGGGCTTCGCGCCCTGGCGGGGGTGATGCATCCGGAACTATCTGGGGTCGCTGAGAGCACACGTTCCCTCGCGCAAGACGGTCTGGAGCGAGGAACGTCTAAGATTGTATGAACGTGCAAAAAGGGATGCCATCCAGTCGGCCGAGAACGGGCGTGAAACCCGACGTCAAGCTGATTCGGCTTGTGGTCGCCGCACTGATCCTGCGGGAAGACACGGTGCTGATTTGCCAACGGCGGCCGGACCAGCCCATGGCGCTGAAATGGGAGTTCCCCGGAGGCAAGGTGGAGGATGGCGAGAGCGCAGAGCAGGCGTTGCGCCGCGAACTGGACGAGGAACTGGGGATTGCCGCCGAGATTGGCGTGCGGGTAGCGCATACGCTGCATACGTATCGCAGCGGCAGTGCTATTGATCTGCAGTTTTTTGCGGTGCGCGCGTTCGCCGGAGAGATGACGAATCGTATCTTCAACGACCTGCGCTGGTGCCCGCTGCGCGATTTGCCTGGTTATGACTTTCTGGCCGCGGATCGGATCCTGATCCAGGAGCTCGCGGCCGGCAAGCTGCTCTAGTCCGTGGTTCTCATGGGCTGTTTCGTATTGATGACGTGTGCCCCGGATCTGCCCGGTTTTGGCGGATGTCCATTCGGCTTGCCTGGGCCCATGACCGTTGTTCAAGACCTGTTTCCAGTAGATAGTGGCGGGTGGGATGGTGTGGAATCCCACATCTCGCGAAAAACGAGCGAGATGTGGGGCACCCGTCAGTGGTTACATGTTAGGTCGTCTGGGTGGGCGCATTCGGCTTGCCTGGACCCGTGACCGTTGTTCAAGACCCTGTTTCCAGTAGAGAGTGGCGGGTGGCCAGGAGTGGAATCGCCAGTGGTTGCGGGGAAATGTTAGGCCGTTTCGGTGGGCGGGACTTAGAACTGGAAGTAGATAAAGTCGCGGTGCCCGAAGAAGCCGAAGAAGATGATGGCGTACATGCAGGCGTTGTAGGCCAGGGCGCGCACGGCGGGATGGGCCCATAGGCGCGGAATGCGTTCGGGATGGGCGATCCACCACTCCACAATAAACATGGCGACCACCGATAGGCCTAGATAGGGTGCTGTGGCGCGGCTGAAGCCGCCGATCTTCAGGACCATGAGGTCGAGGGGCCCGGTTGGGAACAGGTGCGTGGCGATGAACCAGGCATCGCTTAGGGTATTGGCGCGAAAAAATATCCAGGCGTAGGTGACGAGGCTGAAGGTCAGCAGCGTTTTGCCCAGGGCGGTGAGCCGTGGGATGCGTTGCACCCCGATCACTCGGCCGAGGCGGGTGGCGGCTGGGCTGAGGACTTGCGCGAGGATGAGGTATAGGCCGTGGAGAAAGCCCCAGGCGACAAAGGTCCAGTTGGCGCCGTGCCAGAGGCCGCTGATCACAAACGTAATCATCAGGTTGGCGTAATGGCGAGGCAGTGCGACGCGGCTGCCGCCGAGGGGGATGTACACGTAGTCGCGGAACCAGGTGGATAGGGAGATGTGCCAGCGGCGCCAGAACTCGCCGACGGAGCGGCTGAAGTAGGGCTGCATAAAGTTGATGCGCAACTGGTAGCCCATCATCCGCGCCAGGCCGAGGGCGATGTCGGTATAGCCGGAGAAGTCGCAGTAGATCTGGATGGAAAACAACACGGTGGCAAATAGGAGAGCGGCCCCGTTGTAATGCCGGGGCTCGCCGTACACGAGCTTTACAAACTCGGATACGTTGTCGGCCAAGACCATCTTTTTGAAGAGGCCCCATAGGGCCTGGGCGAGGCCGGCGCGCACACCGTCCGAGGTGACGCGCGGCTCGCGATGGAATTGGGGGAGTAGTTCATAGGGCCGTTCAATGGGGCCGGCCACCATCTGCGGGAAGAAGGCGACGTAGAGTGCGTAGCTGAGCAGATTTTTTTCTGCCGGCACCCTGCGGCGGTACACCTCGATGGTGTAACTCATGGCCTGAAAGGTGTGGAACGATAGGCCGACCGGCAGGATGATGGCCAGCAAGGGTGGATCGAAGCGCAAGCCGAACAGATGCGAGGCGCCACGGAAAGAAGTGGTCAGGAAGTTGAAGTACTTGAAGATGACCAGCAGGCCCAGGTTGCAGAAGAGACTGATGCCCAGGTAGAGCCGCCGCCGGGCCGGCTGCTCCGCTTTTTCAATCTGCAAACCGGCTATGAAGTCGATCAGGGTGATGCCCCAGATCACCCAGATATAGCGAGTGCTCCAGCACATGTAGAAGTAGTAGCTGGCGAGCAGCAGGATCACTTTACGCGTAGTGCCGCGGGTAGCCAGGAATGCCAGCCACACGAGGACGAAAAAGATCAGAAACTGAAAGCTATTGAAGAGCATGAGCGTGCTCCTTCAGTAGCTGATACAAGTCCTTGGTGTAGATCAGGGCGCCTTGCTCGTTGAGATGGGTTTGATCGGCAAACAAGCGGTTGGGATAGAGAAAGTAGCTGGGTCCGATGAGCTTGCATCCCGTGTGCTGGGCGGCTTGTATGGCGAAGGAATGGTCGTAGTCCGCTGCCGGGGCAGCCTCGCCTTGCCGTAGGTACAGCGGCACATAGTAACAGTCCATGTGATATTGGCGGATCAGTTGGCGGAGCGCGTCGGCCTGTGCGCTGACGGCGGCGACAGGGCGCTCCACTCGCTTGGATGGCTCATCGGTCGCGACCTGGAAGTTATCGGGCAGGCGGCCGCCGGGGAAACGGCTTTGCTCGGTGATGAGGTGATAGCCACGCTCGGCGACGACGGCGCGCTCGGCTGCCTCGGCCTCATGGTAGTACGACAGGACGCCTCCATGAGCGGGGGCATTCAGCAGGAATGCCGCCAGGTCGCGGAGCAGGTTGCGGAAGGGAAAGAGCCTATCCACGACGTAGTGGTCATCCAGGATGAAATGGAACAGGCCGCGCTTCGGTGGGTCATTGTTCCATGGAAGTGTCAGCAGAAGGATGTTGGGCGCTTGTCCGCGGGCGCACAGGCTTTGCAAGGGGGCGAGGAATAAATCGCTGCCGGGGAAGCCGGAGTTGAAGGCGGAGACGCGGTGTTGTTGCTGCGCACCCAGTTGCTCAAAGCGCGAGGGGACAAAGCCGGCGAGGATTTTGCTGTTGCCGAAGATGAGGACGCGGGTGAGGGTGGGGTCGCTGGGGAAGAGGGTTCCCTGCTCTTCGAGCCGGAGCTTGGCGCCGAAGACTACGTCGGAACCATTTTTTACGTAGGGGAAGGCGTGGAAGAGTGCGAAGAAGAGGGCCCATAGAGTGAGGAAGAAAAGAAGGGTCCAGCGGAGGGCGGACGAGGTGCTTCGCTCTACTTCTTTTCGAGCGGTGTCGGGAGCGGTTTTAACGTTCAAAATTAAGCTTGGCGCCAGTGACTCCTAAGTTTCCATCGTATTACAAGGATTTGGGAAAGCGAGCGGACCCGGGTGTTTAGCGATGTGAGTCATGGAGTGCTTGTTGTTGGGTTCATTAGCTCACGGCGGCTTTCACGCGCGGGTTTGACTCTTCTCTTCCTGGAGTTTATCGGAGCGTGGAGGGTTGCTGGTTGGGTGCTGTGAATTCCCACATCTCCCGACTGGAAAACGTCGTGAGATATGGGGCACCCCAGTCCGTTGTTGATTTGGATTTTTTGGTTTGGGGGTTAGGCCGCGCCTCCGGTGAACATCATTACCAGGGAGAGGACGATGACTACCGCGGCCGTGAGCCAGGCGATTACGTTGAACCAGCGGGAGTTTACTTGTTCGCCCATCAGGTCTTTGCGGTTGATTAGCAGGAGCATGAAGATGATGACCAGGGGCAGGAGCACTCCGTTCAGCACCTGCGAGAGGATGACCATACTCATCAGCCTGGCGTTCGGCACGAAGAGGACTACGATGGCGCCGCCAGCTACCAGGATGGTGTACAGCCAGTAGAAGACGGGCGCATCTTTGAAGCCTCCATCGAGACCGGATGCCAGGCCCAGACCTTCACAGACCGTGTAGGCCGTGGAGAGGGGCAGGATGGAAGCAGCGAATAAGGAGGCGTTGAAGAGCCCTACGGCGAAGAGGAGGAAGGCGTAGCGACCGGCGAGGGGCTGCATGGCCTGGGCCGCATCTGCTGCCTCACCAATCGCGCCCATGCCGTGGGCGAAGAGGGTGGCGGCACAGGCGACCACGATGAACCAGGCGACGATGTTGGTGAAGAAGGAACCGATGATGACGTCAAGACGAGAAGCCGGGTAGGTCTTGGCCGTGACCCCTTTTTCGACAATCGAGGACTGCAGGTAGAACTGCATCCAGGGCGAGATTGTGGTGCCAATGATGCCCACGATCATGTATATGTAACTTTTGGAGTGCCATATGGGGCCACGGGGCAAGGTGAGCGTGGCGATGCTGGCCTGGTGCCAACTGGGCTGCGAGAGCACGCCGGTGACGATGTAAGCAATGTAGAAGACAGAGGCGGCGAGGAAGACCTTCTCCACCTTCTTGTAGTCTCCCTTGACGATCAGCAACCAGATGGAGAGGGCGCTGAGCGGCACGGAAACGTATTTGCTCACGTGAAAGAGCTGCATGCTGCCGGCGATGCCGGCGAACTCCGCCATCACGTTGCCGAAGTTCACCACCACCAGCAGGAACATGAGCAGAAAGGTCATGCGCAGACCGAACTCTTCGCGGATGAGATCGCTGAGACCTTTACCCGTGACCGCGCCCATGCGAGCGCACATCTCCTGCACGACCAGCAGGGCGATGGTGATGGGGATCATCGTCCAAAGCAGGGAGTAGCCGAATTGGGCCCCGGCATTGGAGTAGGTGAGGATGCCGCCGGCATCGTTATCGATGTTGGCGGTGATGAACCCCGGGCCGAGCACGGCGAGGAAGAGCAGTATGCGGATTCGCCAGCGTTTGAGCATGGGGTCAGGGTTTTGCTTCACTGCCTGTCTCGCAGGAACGCGATGACGTGGTCTGCCTGCACTACGCCCACCAGCCGTTGTGCGCTGTCGACCACCGGCAGTGCGTGCAGGTTGTACTTGTCGAACAGTTCCGCAACTTCATCCTGGTGTGCTTCCGCATGGCAGGAGATAACGCGCGGCTCGGCCAGGACGGCGATGCGGGTTTCCGGGAGGGCAAGGATGAGCCGCGCCAGGGGCACCACCCCTTCCAGGACCTGATTGGGTCCCGTGAGGTAGATCTCGGTTACGGATTCCGGATCTCCCTCGAAAACGCGCAGCTCCTGAATGGCTTCGTTCACGGAAGCGCGGGAAGAGACCTTGACGTAACTGGTGGTCATTCTGCCGGCGGCCGAGTTTTCGCGAAACTCGAGCAGCTCTTCCACGTCGTGCCGTTCCTCCGGCTCCATCTCTTCCAGGATTGCTTCAGAGCGCTCGTCGGAAAGTTCATTCAAGAGATCGGCGGCGGCGCCGGGATCCATTTCTTCGACGATGTCAGCGACTCGGCTGGAGTCGAGCGACTCGAGCAGGGACTTCTGCAACCGGGGGTCGACCTCTTCGAGTGCTTCGGCGGCGACTTCTTCATCGAGCGAGGTGAAGACCGCCTCGCGCTCCTGTTGCGGCAGGTCTTCCAGGATATCGGCGAGGTCGGAGGGATGCATGTGGGCCAGGCGGGCGTGCTCGATTTTCAGCTTGACGCGGCGCGCGGGGTCCACCTCGATCAGGTCGACAAACTCCCAGGGAATGATGCTGGCGCGGAAGTGCATGGCGAACCTGGCCAGGGTCTGCCGCGGCATGAGGCCTTTCAGCAGTCTGCGCACGGCACCGCGCATACCGATCGCGACTTCAGCGACGCGCAGCCCTTCGTATCCGTTGTGGGAGTACCACTGCAGGTCGACATCGTTCACCCGCACCACTTTTCTGCCGTGCACATCGATAATCTGGCGGTCGAGCACGTCCTGTTGCAGCAGCAGGAGATTTTCATCGCCGCGCAGTTCCTGGAGCTGCGCATCCTCACGGAGTTCGAGGGTGCCGGCTGGCGTTTGCAGAACGTCTCTGACGGCGACCAGGCGAGGTCCTCCCGGAGTTTTCAGCACGAGCCCGGCGACGTGACCGGCGACGTGGCCGGCTGCCGTGCCGGTGGCTACGGCTACGTCTTTCAGACGCCCCTGCACGCGACCTTGCCGGTCGGTCACGGGCGTGCCGAGCAGCAGCGTAAGGCTGGCGTGGTTGGAATGCTTGTCGCGCATGGTTGACCGGGGGACCGGTTGCAGTCTAACAGTCAATACGATGTGGCGAGTGGGTGAGGGCGAGACGGGCTAATTGGGGCGTTCGGGACGGCTTTTGGGGAACCGTTCATCGAGCGGCTGGCGGCCCCCGAAACCGGCTTCGACGGTGTGCCAGAAATCGATGCGGGGCTCACCCAGCATCCAGCAGAGCAGGACGATCTGTTCCCCGAGCTGGCAGGGAAAGTCGAGGAGGCCCTTATCCAGATCTTTCACCTGGACGCCGATGGAGTCGATTTCCTGGACGGCATCCTGGGCTTGCTGGACGGCGGCTCGCTGAGCCACTCTTTTGCGCGCGACGGCTGCGACATCGACCATCATGCCGCCGGTGAGGAAGATGGTCTGGCTCAGCAATTGCAGATCTGCCTCAACCGCACTGGCACTTGCCCGGGCATCGATGGCACGCCGGAGCAGCGATTCGAGGATAGGTAATAAGGACTGCGCCTCATCCAGAGAGAACGTCTTCATACATCGACCTTTGTCCCATGGTAAACCACCACAAGCGGGAGCTCGCCGGGGCTGCGTCTCTTCGGTTTGGAGGGAAACGCCAGGGTGGGCTCCATTTGTGGCCCCTTGGGATGGCAGGTATCATGACAAAGCGATGAGTTTGCCCGATACCATCTTCATTTTCGGATTAGCCCTGGTTATTTTTGGCCCCAAGAAATTGCCCG
>CAZZVD010000107.1:13760-15789 GCA_964657465.1 uncultured Acetobacteraceae bacterium
ACCATCTTCATTTTCGGATTAGCCCTGGTTATTTTTGGCCCCAAGAAATTGCCCGAGATCGGCCGCCAATTGGGCAAGCTGATGCACGAGTTCCGCCGCGCCAGCAACGAGTTCAAGATGCAGATCGACGAAGAGTTACGGGCGGCGGATCAGGCAGACCAGCAGCAGCAACGGGCAGCAGCCGCAGCGGCGGCCGAAGCAGCGACGCCCAGGCCGGTAAGTCCGGCTTCCGCGGAGCCCCCTGTCTCTGACGTGCCAACGATTCGGCCGCCCAGTGAAGGACAGACCTACAGCACGGAAAGCCCTTCCGCCAGGGTGGTACCGGTGGAGCAGGAAGTCGCCACCTTGCAAGCGGCAGCCGCGGAGCATCCGGAACTGACGCACGATGCCCTGGAACGTTTGCCGGAGCAGGCGGCCACTCACCATGACTGACATCGTCGATAAGGCACGCACGGCTGTTACCGAACGCGCCGAGTTGCCAGGCATGAGCCTGCTGGAACACCTGGAGGAGCTGCGCAAGCGGCTCATTCATTCGGGAGCCTACCTGATCGTCGCTTTCTTCGTTGCTTACAGCATCCGCGAAAAGCTATCGGCGTTCATGGTGAAGCCCATCACGGCGGCGCTCAAGGAGCACAACCTCGATGCCCACCTGGTCTACCTGAATCCAGTAGACCCATTCAACTTCTACATCAAGATCAGTCTGGTGTGTGGGGCCATTATCGCCTCCCCGTTCATCTTGTTTCAGGTGTGGCTGTTTATTGCTCCTGGCCTTTACCGGCAGGAGAAGCGGTACATTCTGCCCTTTATGTCGGCCACGGTCGGGCTCTTTCTGACGGGCGCATTTTTTGGCTATCACTACGTGTATCCCGGCGCTTTGACCTTTTTGATAGGCTACGGCTCTCAGTTTCGGCCCATGGTGACGGTGAGCGAATACACCGAGCTCTTCATGACTGTAATTCTGGGTCTTGGCGTCTCGTTCGAATTGCCTATCCTGGTATTTTTTCTAGCGCTTTTCGGCATCGTGAGTGCGAACTGGCTGTGGAAGAATATTCGTTACGCCGTCCTGGTGGTTTTCATCATCGCTGCCATTATTACCCCTACCCCGGATGTGCTCACGATGTGCGTGTTTGCCGCGCCGATGCTGATCCTTTACCTGATCAGCATCGGTGTGGCCTACATGGTTCATCCGACGCGCCGGAACAGGAAAAAGCTGGCGGTATGAGGGGCTCTTCCGGCCGTTTGGGTTGGTTGTGTGCCGCGGTGATTGCGGGCGGGGTGTGTGGTTTGGCTGGCGCCCAGACGGTTGCGCCGGTGGCCCACTTCGATGGCGAACGCGCGCTGGTGTATA
Organism: uncultured Acetobacteraceae bacterium; assembly: GCA_964657465.1. Taxonomy (GTDB): domain Bacteria; phylum Acidobacteriota; class Terriglobia; order Terriglobales; family Acidobacteriaceae; genus PALSA-350. Next base: position 15,109 of record CAZZVD010000107.1, read on the forward strand.
CCCGTGAGTTTGTGGCCACAGGACCACGTTGGGTAGGCAGCAAGGGGCATGAGAAGGCGCAGGGTTTTCTTGAGCGGCAATTTGCCAAAGACGAGCTGGTGAAAGACAACTTCACTGCTTCGACACCCGCCGGGCCGCTGGCGATGACCAACTACATCGTCAAGTTTCCCGGAACGAAGGACGGGATCATCGTGCTGGCCAGCCATTACGACACCAACTATCCGTTGAAAGATACCGGGTATGTGGGCGCGAACGATGGCGGCTCCAGTACTGGCTTGCTGCTGCAGTTGGCGAACAACTTTCGCGGGAAGAAGCTGGAAGGCTACAGTGTGTGGCTGGTCTTCTTCGATGGAGAAGAAGCGATCAAAGGGTGGACCGATGAGGATTCCGCATACGGCAGCCGGCACCTCGCGGCCAAGTGGCAGGCTGATGGAACGCTCAAGCGCATCAAGGGTTTCCTGTTGGCGGATATGATCGGGGACCGCGATCTGGATGTGGTGCGGGATGCGGCTTCTACTCCGTGGCTGCTTGACCTGGTGGGGCAGGCAGCCGCCAGGTCCGGTGACCAATCTTATTTTTTTCAGACCGGGAACTCGGTGGGTGATGACCACACGGCCTTTATGCAACGCGGCGTGCCCTGCGCCGACATTATTGATTTCGACTATGGGTACCAGAACGCGT
>CAZZVD010000108.1:0-9571 GCA_964657465.1 uncultured Acetobacteraceae bacterium
GGGATGACAAAGGGGAACGCTCGGGATGACAAAGGGGGGGAAAGCCCGTGACTTTAGGAAAGGGGCTGCGCCCGGGATTCCAAAGGGGGTACGGTCCCTGACTTCTGAGCGGCCACCGCTCGCCACCACCCTAAGGAATAATCGCGGTCTTGATCTCGTTGGAGCGATCAAGGCGGCGCAGCACAGTCTCCAGGTCTGAGAGGTGCGCGCGGCCGGTAATGTACTCACTGCATTTGAAGCGACCACTGGCCAGAAGATCAAAAGCCCGGCGACAGGCGGCCGGCGTGTGATGGAAGCTGGCCTTCAAGGTGATGTCGTTGTAATGCAGCCGATTGGTGTCGATCTCCACTTTTGTGCCTGCCGCGCAGCCGCCGAAGAAATTGACGGTGCCGCCGCGACGCACCATGTCCACTGCCCATTGCCAGGTGAGCGGCGTGGCCACCGCCTCAATCGCCACATCGACGCCACGGTGATCGGGAGTGAGCGCACGTACTTCTGCCACAGCGTCCACTACTGTACTGCTCTGCACCACGCAGGTGGCGCCGAAAGTGTTGGCTGAGGCGATCTGCTCATCGTGCTTGACCACCGCAATCACCTTCATGCCCGAAAGCTGGGCCACGTGCATGAACATCAGGCCGATGGGGCCGGCGCCGATCACGACTACGCTGTCCCCTCGCTTGGCTCCGGTCTCTTCTAATCCGCGCATCACGCAGGCCAGAGGTTCCGTCAGGGCTGCATGTTCCAGCGGCAAACTTTCCGGGACGATGAGCGTGTTCTTGGCCACGATGCGGGCAGGGATGCGGATGTACTCGGCATAGGCTCCGTTGTTGAAGAGCAGGTCCTCGCAGAGGTTCTCCTGCCGGCTCACACACCAGTAGCAAACGCCGCAAGGGGCTGAGTTAAGCGCGACTACCCTCGTCCCAGGCTTGAAGCCGCGTACGCCGGGCCCACTTTCATGCACCACACCCGCCAGTTCGTGACCGAAAAGGGCCGGGGGCGCGATCATTTTGGCGTGGTAGCCACGGCGAAAGACTTTAAGGTCAGTGCCACAGGTGAGCGCGGCGTGAACGCGGATTACGATTTCGCCCTTCCCTGCTTCAGGGATTGGGACTCGTTCAATCCTTACGTCTTCTTTGCCGTAGAGAACGGCCGCGTTCATCTGGACGATCATGCTTTCCTTATTCTCACTCAAATCGCCGGTCAGCGCCTTTTTGACTCCGATCATGCTTCCACCACGATCTTCATGGAAGACGGCTTGGGCTCAGAAGCAAAAGCCAGCGCGGCGACCGCTTCCGACAGAGGAAAGCGATGCGAGATCAGCCGGGTCAGGTCGTAGCCCTCTCCATAGCCTTCGAACACCAGCCGGAGGGCTTCCTCCTGGATGTCGATCGAGGCACTATAGGAGCCCATGAGGGTCTTTTCGTCGACACAAACGGCCGCGGGATCAATAATGGCCTCGCCATGCTGGGTTTGGGCGAACAACAGAACGCGGCCACCGGGGCGGGTGGCCTCCATCGCCGTGCGAATGAGCCCGTTGCCGGCAGTGGCCAGGATGACGGCGTCGGCTCCGCGACCTTCGGTGGCTTCGCGCAGAACCTGGACAACATCCTGCCGCCCAGCATCAATAGGGTGATTGAGGCCGAACGTGGCCGCCGTGGCATGGCGCTCCGGATAGAGGTCTGAGGTAAATACCTGGCCGGCAAAGCGGCTGGCCAGCGAGGCCAGCATGATGCCGATGGGCCCCTGACCGATGACCAGCACCGTCTCATCGCCGGCAAGCTGCAGATTGCGGATTCCTTTGAGGCAGGTGTTCAACGGCTCGACGAACACCGCCTGGGCAAAGGGCACGTGGTCGGGAATCCTGATCAGGCCGCCTTTGACAATCCAGTCCATGACCCGCACATATCCTGCGAAGCCTCCGCCGGAGGGTTCGAAACCTGCGGTGCAGCCTACTTTCTTGTAGACCGGGCATTGGGCAAAGGTCTTTTTGCGGCAGTAGTAGCATGTGCCGCAGGGGATGTGGTGAAACACCGCGACGCGGTCACCCGGCGCAAACCCCTTCACCCCGTCGCCCACGGCGGAAATGGTGCCTACAGTTTCGTGGCCGAAGATGCGCGGCGCGGCGTGTGAGCCGGTATGGATCTTTTTGAGATCGGTGCCGCAAATGCCGCAGCTGTGTACCCGAATCAGAACTTCGCCGGCGCCGATCGCCGGTACAGGAACGGTTTCGACGCGCACGTCGTCAACTCCCCTGTAGACGGCCGCCTGCATGCTCTGCTCCGGCCGGCTCGGGTTTACCACGGACTCATGCACGCCCAGGGTACTTTGCATATCAGGCATCATCCCTCAGTGGGCCTATCCGAGGCGCGCTCGGCGAAACCCGCTTGCCTGATCCGATCAGCGTGGCCATAAGGGGAGTGAAGGCGGCGGCAATCTCATCGGCTCCCCTTCTGCCGTTATTGGCCATGCGCGCCAGGCCACCCCAGTACTGGGGGTGGAGCGCAAGGTGACCCAGCAGGGCTGGCATCCGCAATTGGCCTTCGCTATCGGTATACCGGCTGAAGTCGGGCAAGACCTCGCCCGCCACGTCAGACACGGCTTTGAGGCAATAGAATGCAATATTGTGAGTACGGGCGAAGCGGGCTACGGTGGCTGCTTCCATATCTACCAGGACGGCGCGGTAGGCTTCTGCCAGTTTTCGTTTTTCCGCTGGGTGCGCGACGTGATCAATCGTGACCAATCGCAAGCTCGCCGGCGTTGCTTCGGTAGAAGAGCGCGTGCTGAATCGATCGCCCGTGGCGGTATCCACCACCTCGTTTACCACGTAAGCATTGGCAGGCTGCACGCCGCAGGAGAGCGCTCCCGCCCAGCCGACGGAGACTAATGCGTTCAGAGGTGAGCCTTCGGTCGCGATCTCGCAGGCGCGCTGCGCAGCGTCTTTGCCCATACCAGCGCAGACAGCGACGCACTCCGCATCGCCCATGGTTCCCTGCCAGGCAAACGCGCCGCGCCGCGGCCGGGCCAGAGGCATGGGCTTAAAGCTCTGCACCAGCGACTTTAGTTCGCCGCGCATGGCTGCGATGATCGCGATGCGGGTCATGCTGCTGGCGCGTATCCTCGCGCGCGAAACCAGTCGATGGCGGACCGCAGCGCGCCATATACCGGCACGTGGCGAAACCCGAGTTCGTGTTCCGCTTTGGCGGAGGAAACAAACATCTTCTTCTTGCCCATTCGTACGGCCTCTACCGTAGCACGCGGCTCCTGCCCGCGCAGCTTCCCGGTCACGGTCTGATCCCATAGGGCGAACATCATGGCAACGCTGTGCGGTACACGCCGGGTCGGCGACGGAAGGCCCGTGATGGCCGACATCTTGTCCAGTATCTGCTTCAGCGTCAGGTTTTCTCCACCCAGAATATACCGTTCTCCCGGCCGTCCGGCTTCCAACGCATCGGCGTGGGTTTTGGCCACTTCCAGCACGTCCACCAGGTTGAGGCCGGTATCCATGTAAGCGGGAAAACGGCGGTTCAGAAAATCGACGATGATACGGCCGCTGGGGGTGGGCTTGCGGTCGCCAGGGCCTATCGGCGTGGTGGGATTGAGGATAATCACTTGCTGGCCGGCTTTGGCAGCCGCCATGGCTTCCTGTTCTGCAAGGTATTTCGAGCGCTTGTAGGTGCCGATCATGTCCGCGAGCGAGACCGGGGTCGCTTCATCGCTGATGAGGCCATCGGAGAAGAACTTCATGGTGGCGACACTTGAGGTATAGACCACGCGGCCCACACCTTCTTCCCGCGCGAGACGCAACAGATCGCGCGTACCCGTCACGTTGGCGGCGTGCATCTCTTGCGGATTGGTGACCCACAGACGGTAGTCGGCGGCGACGTGCATCAGCGCGTCACAGCCGGCCAGGGCGCTGCGCATGCCCTCGACCTGCAAGAGATCGCCCTGCACGGTTTCTGCCGGGATGCCGGCGAGGTTTTCGAGGTTGCTGGTGGGGCGCACGAGAAGGCGGAGATCGGCGCCGCGGCGGGACAGTTCTTGCGCCACATGGCTCCCGACGAACCCCGTAGCCCCTGTCACAAAGATTTTCAGACCTTTGCTCCTTCAGCCGGCCCGGCACAGCATTTTATTCAGGACTAGTCGAGAGCTTCCGGGTGCAAACCAAAACCTTTTTCGCCCGCTGCTTTCTTCTCGTTCCATTTCTTCACCCAGGCTTCCCAGCTGGCGCCCGCAGCGCGGTCCTTGCCGGTAAAGCTGAGGCCGGCGATCTCGCTGTAACGGATAGTGCGCTTTTCGGCAGCATCTTTAGGGAACAGGCGCACCACCGACTCGGCCAGCGTGGCGCCTTGTTTGCGATCGAAAATATAGCCTTCGATCACCGAGCCGTCTTTGCACGTAATGGTGACATCGCCGCGATAGTCGAACGCCTTCTCCAATGCGTCCAGCACTTCGGCATCGCTGCCCAGGGCCGGCACCCAACCCTCAAGATTCTGGTGAGCGGTGCCCGGAGCCAGTTCCAATGTGTCTGGATCGACGACTTCTTCGTGGCTGGTCATACGCGGGTCTCTTCCAGGCTCTTGCTGTCGGCGGCGATTTGCACCAGCGACGGTGACCCATGCCCCAACCCAGCGGCCTTGGGCGCGGTCAGCAGATCACGAGCTCCGTGATCGACATATTTGTCGAACAGCGAGGCGCGGGCCACCGCCAGAAAACCACGCAGCGAACCAAACATGTCGTTGACCGCAGAGGGCTCATACCCGCAGCTGACCATGCAGTTAGCGCATTTCTGGTTGCCGGAGGCGGTGCCGTATTCTTCCCAAACGGTGGTCTCCATCAATTCCTTGAAGGTGGACGCGTAGCCATCCTGCAGGAGGTAGCAGGGCTTCTGCCAGCCGAAAATGTTGTAGGCCGGGCTGCCCCAGGGCGTGCATTCATAGTTACGTTTGCCCATGAGGAACTCAAGGAACAAGGGGGACATGTTGAATTTCCAGTGCTTCTCCCGGTTCGACAGAATCGCGCGGAATAAGCGCCGGGTACGGGCGCGGCCAAGGAAATGCTTCTGGTCGGGTGCTTTCTCGTAGGAGTAGCCGGGCGAGATCACGATGCCTTCAACACCCATGGCCATGACTTCATCAAAGAAGCCGCGGACGCTGTTAGGGTCTGCGCCGTCGAACAGGGTGGCATTGGTGGTGACGCGGAAGCCGCGGCTGACCGCCTCGCGGATGCCCTCCACCGCTTTGTCATAGCCGCCTTCGCGGCAGACGGAGAAGTCGTGGTGCTCACGCTGCCCATCCAGGTGCACGGAAAAGGTGAGGTACTTGCTCGGCTTGAAGATGCCGATCTTTTCCTTCAACAGCAGCGCGTTGGTACAGAGGTAGATGTACTTCTTGCGGGCTACCAGGCCTTCGACGATCTCGGCAATCTGGGGATGCATCAACGGCTCGCCGCCCGGGATCGAAACCATGGGGGCGCCACATTCTTCAACCGCACGGAAAGCTTCTTCCGGCGACATGTCTTTCTTGAGAATATGCGCGGGGTACTGAATTTTGCCGCAGCCCGCGCAGGCCAGGTTGCAGCGAAACAACGGCTCCAGCATCAGGACCAGGGGATAGCGCTTCACGCCTTGAAAGCGCTTCTTGAGCACATAGCTGGCTACGGTCCACATCTGTGAAATCGGAACTGCCATCGATTCAAATCTCCTCTAAACTCATTACGCCTGTAAGTGCCTGACCGTTACAAATCACCGCAGTCGCCGCTAAGCCTTCGCCATCGACCGGCGGTAATCGGTTAACGCCAGCAAGGGAAAGTAGTTACGGTACAGATGGTAGGCCAGGTAGAACACCCGCGGAAAACCAGTGCCGGTGATGATGGCCTGACGGCTGGCGGCCTCGCCCATGCTTTCGTCCCACGACCCGTCGGGCAGCTGCCGTTCAATGAGCCAGCGCACGCCTTTGGCCACCGAATCGCTGCGATTGTCGCCGGCTGACAGTAAACCGAGGATTGCCCAGGCAGTCTGCGAAGGCGTGCTAACGCCCACGCCCCGCGTCGTGGGGTCGTCATAACTGGCGCAGCTTTCGCCCCAGCCCCCATCGGCATTCTGCACCATGCGAATCCACTCCGCGGCTTGCTGAATTTGCGGCTCGTGATTCCAGACGCCGATCGCTTCCAATCCACGCAAAACCAGGAACGTGCCGTACAGATAGTTCACGCCCCAACGGCCAAACCAGCTTCCATCGGGCTCCTGCTCGTCGTAAATGAAACGGATGGCCTTTTCCACGCGCCGATCCTTTTGCGTGTAGCCGTAGGTCGCCAGCATCTCGAGAATGCGGCCAGTGATGTCGACGGTCGGCGGATCAAGCATCGCGTTGTGGTCAGCAAACGGGATGTACTCGAACACCATCTTGGTGTTGTCTTTGTCGAAACTCGCCCAGCCGCCATTGCGGCACTGCATGGCGAAGATCCAGGCGATTGCGCGCTGGCACACGTCGTACTGGTAGCGCTCGCGCGCCGTGTTGTCCACCTTGTTCAGGGCAAGGAGAACCTGCGCGGAATCATCCGTATCCGGATAGAACTCATTATTGAATTCGAAGTACCAGCCGCCGGGTTGGGCATTGCGTACCTTCACGGCCCAGTCGCCCTTATGGCGCACTTCTTTGGCCAGCATCCAGTCTGCCGCTTTCATCAGCCGCGGATCATTGCGCGGCACACCCGATTGCCCCAGGGCATAGACGGCGTATGCCGTATCCCAAACCGGCGACATGCAGGGCTGCATACGGAACGTCGGCTCGATGGCGTCAGGGATGCCTTCGTCTTCAATCCCGAGCTTCTCAAACTCATCCATCGCGCGAATGGTCTGGGGATCGTCAATCGAATAACCCATGCAGCGCAGGGCGAGTATGGCGTTCAGCATGGCGGGATAGATGGCGCCCAGGCCGTCGCTCATCTCAAAGTGATCCAAAATCCACTTCTCGGCTTTTTTGAGCGCGATCTTGCGCAACGGGCGGATGTGCACCCGTTCTGCCCAATGGAACAGCCGGTCAGCAACCAGAAAGAAGTTGCGCCAGCCCACAATCCTTTTGCGATCCCAGCGAAGGTGAAGTCGGGCGTTGCTCTTACCGCCCACGAACAACTCATCAATGCCGGTCTCGGGTGCGAGCTTCTTGAAGGGCTTCTTCGCGTAGGCGATAGAAAGCGGCACCAGGATGGCGCGCGACCAGGAAGAAATCTCGTAGATATTGAAGTAGAACCAGTTTGGAAACAACACCAATTCCGGCGGAATGGCCGGCACGGCGTCGTATTCATACTGCCCGAAGAAGCAGAGGTAGATCTTGGTAAAGGTGTTGCACTCGACCACGCCGCCGTTGGCCAGGATCCAAGCGCGTGCATGCGCCATGAATGGCTCGTCCGGACCGTAGCCCATGAGCTTAAAAGCGAAGTAGGCTTTGACCGAGGCGCTTATGTTGGAAGGGCCGCCGGCATAGATGCTCCAGCCGCCATCTTCATTCTGCTTGCGCAGGATCTCGGCCAGGGCACGCTTCATCTTGCGCTCGTCGCCGGTGCCTAGCAACGTGTGCACCATGATGTAGTCGGACTCGAGCGTGGTGTCGGCTTCCAACTCGCCACACCAGTAGCCGTCAGGGTGCTGCTGCGCAAAAAGAAACTCGCGGGCGCGATCGACGGAAGAGTCTACCTGATCCAGTCCGGCATCGAGACGGCCGAACCGGGGTACGGCGGGTTGTCCATTTTCAAACGGTCGACTCATTCTGGACCCTACGTTCTGTTCGCAAACAACCAGGCAAAAAGTAGCACTAAACTGAAACCGGTCGAATGGCTTGCACAATCTCAGGAGGCAGTCCGAAACGAACGTTCTCCGGCATCACTTCGACTTCTTCCACGTCGCCGAATCCCTTGCTGCGCAGGTAGGCGACTACTTCGGCTACCAGCACCTCGGGTGCGGACGCACCGGCCGTAACGGCGACGGTGGTTGCTGACTCGAGCCACTCGGGATGGATCGCATCGGAATCTTCAATCAGGTACGCGTTGGTGCTCAGGTTGCGCGAGACCTCGACCAGCCGATTGGAGTTCGAGCTGTTATTAGAACCGACCACCAGCACCAGGTCTGCCTGATGGGCGACATTCTTCACCGCTACCTGGCGATTCTCGGTGGCGTAGCAGATGTCCTGCGTGTGCGGTCCGGCGATCCCGGGGAACCTGGCTTTGAGTGCGTGAATGATGTCGCGCGCTTCATCAAGGCTCAGGGTGGTCTGGGTCAGGTAGGCGACGCGCTCAGGATCCGAGACCTGCAGCGCCGCAACCTCTTCCACCGTCGAGACCACCTGGGTCACTTCGGGCGCTTCCCCCAGGGTGCCTTCTATCTCATCATGGTCACGGTGGCCGATCAGGACCAGCGAATAGCCCTGGCGCGCAAATTTTACGGCTTCCACGTGAACCTTCGTAACCAGCGGGCAGGTTGCATCGATCACCTTCAGTTTGCGTGATTTGCTGCGGGCCCGGACTGCCGGCGAGACACCATGGGCGCTGTAAATGACGCGCATGCCTTCGGGGACATCATCGATGTCATCCACGAAGATGGCGCCCTTCTCCGCCAGTTCGTTCACCACGAACCGGTTGTGAACAATCTCTTTGCGTACATAGATGGGCGCACCGAAAGTATCGAGCGCGATGTTGACCACATCGATGGCGCGCACCACCCCGGCACAGAAGCCGCGGGGCTTGAGCAGGAGAACCTTTTTTTGCTTGTTCCCGGCATCGGTGCCGTTCACAGGAGGCGAGATCAGGGGACTAGTCACGTCTTTCAGTATACCGCGCAGACCCTTATCTGTCTGAGAGATAAAGCAGTTGGCCCTTTTACGCCACTTCACCCCGCACCCGCGTTTGTAAGGTTTTATGCGACCTTATAGCGGCGCCTGCATCACCGTGCCAAGCCGGCTGCCAGCCGCAAATCTGCCTTGAAGAACCCCATCATCTCTTCCCGCGTTGCTTCATCGCGGGCACGCAGAATTGCCGACGGATGGAGGGTGGCGATCACCTGATCGGCGTACGGCGTGGAGAGCACCCTGCCGCGTTCTTTCATCAGTGCGAAGGTGCCGCCAAATAAAGCCTTTGCGGCCGATGCTCCAAGACACAACACCACCCTGGGTCTGAGCGCATCAATTTCGGCCAGCAGCCACGGCCGGCAGGCAGTGATCTCAGACATGCGCGGGTTCTGGTGCAGACGCAGTTTGCCGCGCTGCACAAACTTGAAATGCTTGACCGCATTGGTGACGTACAGCTCCCCTCGATCGATTCCCAGTTCCTCGAGTGTTCGATCGAGTAGTTTTCCCGCAGGGCCGACGAACGGCAGGCCCTGCAGATCTTCCTGGTCGCCCGGTTGTTCGCCCACGGCCAGGATGCGCGCCTGCGAAGGACCCGTGCCGGGTACAGCCTGGGTGGCGTGCCGATAGAGGTCGCAGCCCTGGCATGCTGGCAGTGCCTGGACGATGGCCTCGCGCGTGTGCTGCGCAGGCACCCAGGCAGCGGCGGATGTTTTCTCCTGCTGTTGCGAGACCAT
>CAZZVD010000108.1:9671-15671 GCA_964657465.1 uncultured Acetobacteraceae bacterium
TTGTCAGTTCCGGAAGGTTCTTCCAATAACGAACAGGCATTTCTGAACGCATGGCGTTCAGGTTCACCCGGGCCGGGTTGTAGATGCTCTTGTAGTAGCTACGCCAGAGTGCTTCGAGTTCATCCTCGCCGGGAGCGGCTTCGATCGACACGCCCGCGCCATATTGCAACTGCCGCGACGACGGATCCCAGGCTACGCTTGCGTCCGGGGTCAGGATGCTCCATCGCAGAACAGCGAACCGCTCGGCGAAGAAGGGGGCTGCCAGCTTGAGGATGCGGTGATCGGGTTGGTACCAGGCCACGTAGTGTTCCCGCTCTTCCTGGTTCTGCGACGGGTCACTTTCCGGTTCCATGACTTTGCGGAAGCGGACGAAGGCGTGCATCTTGTGCAGGTCCCGCCTGACTTGTGCGCTGAGCCGCAGCAGCTGCGCAACATCCTCATCGGTTTCGATGGTTCAGGAGGTCGCGATTGCCTTGCGAGCGCCACAGGACGCGGTAGAGCAGGTTCCAGCGTTGTGGGTCGCGATGCGCTGCGACCGTGGTGGCTTCGTCCAGAAAGCGCTTGCTCACGTTAGGCGCCGCTACCGGCGTACCACTGGGGTTGGTGAGCAGATCGAAGGCGAGGTCCTGGCTTTGCGGAGTGGCGGCATCCTGCAGGTCGAGCTCTTGTGGTTTGTAACCGTCGCGCAACGCGTTCCGCGCGGCCTCGCGCCAGGCCTCGAACTCAGGGGGAAGCAGGATTTTTTTCATGGGTGGCCGGGTGGCGCGCGAGCGCTTGTGTTAGCTGGCGAATAGTTCGAGTTGGGCCGGTTCCGCCGCGGGGAGGAACTGGGGCAGGTTCATTGCGGGCAGGTGGTCTGCTGTCACCAGGTACGGGAGTGCTTGCTTGAGCCGTACGTTCAGCTTGCGCAGGTCTTCTACCAGGAGCGAGTGGTAGCGGCGGATGGAAAGAATGCGCCGCACGTTCCCGTATCCAATACCTGGGATGCGCAGCAGCGCCTCTCTAGGCGCAGCGTTTACGTCTACTGGGAAGAATTCCGGATGCAACTTTGCCCACGTCATCTTGGGATCTTCGCTGAGGGAGAGCGAGGGGTGGGCGTCGGAGGTGAGTTCGGCGGCCTCGAAGCCATAGAAGCGCATGAGCCAGTCCGACTGGTACAACCGGTGCTCGCGCATGAGTGGGGCAGCCTTCAGCGGCAGGCGCGCGTCGGCGTGAGGGAATGGCGAGAAGCCACTGTAGTAGACGCGCCGCAGTCGATAGTTTTTGTAGAGGTGGGTGGCGGTCGAGAGTATGTCCCGGTCGGTCGCCTCTGTCGCGCCCACAATCATCTGCGTGGACTGGCCGGCGGATGCGAACTTCTGCGGCTTGGCTCGGGCCTTCGCCTGCTCCTCATCCGACTCGAGCTTTCTCACGTGGATCTGGCTCATCGTGGTTTCGATGATGTCAGCCTTCTTTTCCGGAGCCAGTTGCACCAGGTCGCTTTGCGTGGGCAGTTCCATATTGGCCGACAGCCGATCGGCTACCAGGCCGGCCCGCGCCACCAGCACCTCGCTGCAGCCGGGGATCGTCTTTAAATGGATGTACCCGCCGAAGTGGTGGGTGTGCCGTAAGCTCGAGGCCACCTGGATCAGTTGCTCCATGGTGTAGTGGGGCGACTGGATAATGCCGGAGGAGAGGAAGAGTCCCTCGATGTAGTTGCGTTTGTAGAAATCGAGGGTAAGGGTGACCACCTCTTCCGGGGTGAAGCGCGCTCTCTGGATATCCGACGACACCCGGTTTACGCAAAAGACGCAGTCGTAGGTGCAGTAGTTGGTGAGCAGGATCTTCAACAGCGAGACGCAACGGCCATCCGGGGTGTAGGAGTGACAGATCCCCATCCCATCGGTGTGCCCTACCCCCTGGTTATTCCCGGCACGTTTGGATCCTGAGGATGCGCAGGAAGCGTCGTACTTTGCGGCGTCGGCCAGGATCTCGAGTTTGCGCTGTACATCCATCTGGTTGCCTTATGGTTTAGGGTTCACGTTTACCGCCGAACAGGAAGATCACCACTCTCCTGACGGAAGTTGCCGGGACAGAGTCGCCCGTGGAGAGCTGTGAATTCCCACATCTCCCGACTGGAAAACGTCGTGAGATATGGGGCACCCAAAGTTGTTGTGGGGCGGCCATCCATCTGTTCGTCCATCGCCAAATAGGAAGATCACCACTGTCCCGGATGTGGGCGGGTTCTCACCTGTTATGCACCTGTTTCGCCCATCGCCAAATTGGAGCATCACCACGGTCCCGGGTGTGGGATCGTTCTAACCCCGGTATCCACCTGTATCGCCCACCGCTAAATCGGAAGATCACCACTGTCCCGGGTGTGGGATCGTCTAACCCCGGTATCCACCTGTATCGCCCGCCGCCAAATTGGAAGATCACCACGGTCCCGGGTGCCCCATATCTCACGGCGCTTTTTAGCCGGGAGATGTGGGCGGGTTTTTACCCTGGTCGTCCCTGACGGAAGTTGCCGGGACACAGTCGGCCGCTCGCGTCATTACATCCACATAGTTTAGCGAACAAAAAGAGAAAGCTCATAGGGAGGTCCCGAGACGCATTTCACATCATCAATAGAGGCCACCCGAAGAGTCATGAACCAGTAACGAAAATGACTTTGCTGTTTGAAAGCCGCCGGCGAAGCGCCGCTGAATCCCACGGAGACGCAACGCCACCCACAGGCACGCGCCCCAACGGTATACTGTCCGTTCAGCACCGCACCCGGGAGCGTCCCCCATTGTTTGAGTCGGAATTTGAGTGCAATCTCTTCGCACTCCGCAAGGACAAGCTGCGCCAGATCACCGCGCTGGGCCAGCCTGTCTATCCCAATCAATTCATCGCCTCACACACCCTGTCACAAGTGCGCCAGGCCTTTGGGGAAACCGCGGCTGAAGTTTTAGAAACTGCGCGGCCCACGGTCACCGTCGCCGGGCGCCTGATGGCCATTCGCGCGCAAGGCAAAGCCGGCTTCGCCCAACTGCAGCAAGGGGGCGAACGGTTACAAATCTATGTACGCCTGGACGCGGTCGGCGAGCAGGCCTTCCAGCTCTACAAACTGCTCGACCTGGGCGATCATATCGGCGTCTCCGGCTATATCTTTCGCACCCGCACCGGCGAACTGACGGTTCACGTCGACACCCTCACGTTTCTCGCCAAAGCCATGCTCGCCTTACCGGAGAAGTATCACGGTCTGGCCGACGTGGAACTACGCTACCGTCAGCGCTACGTCGACCTGTTCATGAACCTCGATGTCCGGGAAGTGTTCGTCAAGCGAGCGCAGATCCTCAAGGCCATCCGCCACTTTTTTGACGAACGCGGCTATCTCGAGGTGGAAACGCCCATGATGCAGCCCATTGCCGGCGGGGCTGCCGCGAAGCCGTTCCGCACCCACCACAACGCGCTCGATCTGTCGCTTTACCTGCGGATCGCGCCGGAGCTCTATCTCAAGCGCCTGGTGGTGGGCGGGCTTGATCGCGTCTACGAAATCAATCGCAACTTTCGCAACGAAGGCGTATCCACCCAGCACAATCCGGAATTCACGATGTTGGAGTTTTACCAGGCGTACAGCAACTACCACGACCTGATGACGTTGACTGAAGAGTTAATCAAGCAAGTGGCCGTGGAGGTCAACGGCAGCCTTACCACCCACTTCGCCGGCCACGACATCGACCTGTCGCAATGGCGGCGCTACTCCATGCGGGAAGCCATCCTTGCCTTCTGGCCGGAGGGTGCGGGCGCGAAGCCTTCACTCGAAGACTTCGCCAGCGCGGAGGCCGTGCAGCGCATGGCGCAACAAGTGCGCGACGCTACTATCTCGCTGGAATACCAACCGGGTGAACCCGCCGGCAAGACCATCGCGAGCATTTTCGAAGCGGTCGCCGAAGACCACCTGATCCAGCCGACCATCATCTACGACTTCCCTGTCGCCGTGTCGCCGCTTTCCAAGAACAAGCCGGACGAACCGGAATGGGTGGAGCGTTTTGAGTTTTATATTGGGGGTTTCGAGCTGGGCAACGCGTTCAGCGAGCTCAACGATCCAGAGGAACAGCGGCACAGGTTCGAGCAGCAATTGGCTGAGCGGGCGCGCGGCGACGCAGAAGCGCACGCCATGGATGAAGATTACGTCCGCGCACTGAGCTATGGCCTGCCGCCGACCGCCGGGGAAGGCATCGGCATCGACCGCTTGACCATGGTGCTCACCGGCGCCAGATCAATCAGAGACGTGATTCTGTTCCCACTGCTGCGCGCGCAAACGGGAGGTCACACAGCGGGCGCCCCGGGGGATGAGGCGAGCGGTCAATGACAGCCATTTCCCCGGTGATGGCACTGGTCACTGCAAGTGAGTGCGACCGGGAGCCGCGCTCTGCCACCGTTACCAATCAGGCAACTTTAGACAGTCGCGCTGCCGCAACCGAGAGCGCTTACTTGCGGGCCGCCGGCTTGCCAACCTTCTTCAAGACCTGGCTGAGACTGGTTTTCTCAAAGTCATCCAGCAGCGCTATCATGGAAGCGGCGAAGATCTTTTGCAGCCCGCTGTTCACACGCAAAGCGGCAGCCGCGCGAACGTTGGGTGTGTGAAACAGCGAGCCAGTCTCCACGGCCTTGTAAACATCCGCCAGCGTAATCGCCTTGGGAGATTTCAATAGTCGTGAACCGCCGGTTGGACCCTTTTGACTTTCGATCAGCTTGGCTTGCTGAAGCGAGGCTAGAACGCGCCGAACAACTACCGGATTGGTATCCAGTTTCTGCGCGATATCGGTGGAAGTTTGCAGTGCGTCCGGCTCGCTAGCGAGCAGAACAAGCACATGAACGCCTGTAGCAAATCTGCAATTGACAGCCATGCGTGAACGCTAACATAACAACAGCGGAATTAGCATGACCCTCTGACAGCACGTTGGTCACTTACAAGGTTGCTTATTCCCGAATAGGTAACCATGGCCATTTCGTACTAGTGGCGGGATCATTTCTGTATCAGAGTCGGACGGAGGCTTCTTTTTGCGTATTCTTTTCGTTGGTGACGTCTTCGGCCAGGCTGGAAGACGGATCGTTGGGGAACACATGGCGCCCCTGGTGGAACAACGAGGCGTCGATCTGGTCATCGTCAACGCAGAGAATGCGGCCGGCGGTTTTGGCCTTACCCCAGCGATTGCCGACGAACTTTTCGCGCAGGGCGCTCACGTCCTGACCACCGGAAATCACGTTTGGGACAAGCGTGAAATTATCGAGTACATGCAGTCCGTACCAGCGGAAAGTCACGCTCCCGCGCGGCGCGTGCTGCGGCCGGCTAACTATGTTGCGGGTACCCCTGGCCACGGTTTTTACCAGGGAACCCTGCCCTCCGGACAAACCTATGCGGTTATCAATTTGCAGGGCCGCGTCTTCATGGCGAATCTCGAAGATCCCTTCCGCGCCGCCGACGCACTGCTCAAGCAAATAACCGCTAAGGTCATTTTTGTAGACTTCCACGCCGAGGCCACCTCAGAGAAAGTCGCCATGGGATGGTACCTGGATGGTAGGGTTACTTCGGTAATCGGCACCCACACGCACGTACCCACTGCAGACCAGCGTATTTTGCCCGGTGGTACGGCATACCAGACCGATGTGGGCATGAGCGGCCCGTTCGACGGAGTGATCGGTGTGGAAAAGGAGCAAGTATTAGCCCGCTTCCTCACCGGCATGCCGGCAAAATTCGACGCCGCCAAGGGAGATCCCCGCATGTGCGCTGCCCTGGTCGACTGCGATGGAGCTACCGGCCGCGCCCTGGCCATCGAGCGCTTCATGCTCGGGGAGTAGGCAGTTAACCCTCAGCTACCCATAGCTGGCCCGCATTTCTCACGGCCTTTCCCGTAACGCCCGTAACAAACCCACATCTCGCGAAAAACGAGCGAGATGTGGGGCACCCGTCCAGGGATTAGCCTGGATTTCTCACCACGACTGTCCGGAGACAACCACAATGCCCCCACCCCT
>CAZZVD010000109.1:0-4773 GCA_964657465.1 uncultured Acetobacteraceae bacterium
GTACTGTTACACGCGATCACGCAGAAGGGCCGCGGCTTTCAACCGGCTCTGGATAAGCAGAAAAAGTTTCATGGCCTGGGTCCGTACGACCCGGACACTGGTGAGACAACACCCGCGGGACAGCACACCTACTCGGAAGTATTCGCTGAAACCCTGGTCAAGCTGGCGAATGAAGATCCCAAGGTGGTGGCCATCACCGCAGCCATGCCGAACGGCACGGCACTGGATCTGTTCCGCCCGCACCACCCGGGGCGCTACTTCGATGTGGGCATTGCCGAGGAGCACGCGGTCATCTTTGCTGCCGGCCTGGCGACCATGGGCTTTCGCCCGTTCTGCGCCATCTACTCCACGTTCCTGCAACGCGCCTTCGATCCGATCGTGCACGACGTATGCCTGCAGAACCTGCCGGTGGTGTTTTGCATGGATCGGGGCGGCTTGTCCGGGGATGATGGTCCGACCCATCATGGCGTATTTGATATCAGCTACCTGCGCGGTGTGCCCAACATCATCCACATGGTCCCCAAAGATGAGGATGAACTCGCCGACATGATGTATACAGCTTTGCTGCAACCTGGACCTGCGGCAGTGCGCTATCCGCGCGGCACTGGTCCTGGAACGACCGTAAAGGCCAAGCCGGTAGCGCTGCCCATCGGCAAGGCAGAAGTCATCAGCGACGGGGATGAGATCGCGGTCTTCGGTTTAGGCGCCCTGTTGCCAATGGCGCAGCAACTCGCGGCCGAGCTGCGGCAGCTGGGCTTTTCCACCGCGGTAATCAATCCCCGCTTCGTGAAGCCGCTGGATCGGGAAGTGCTGGCGGCCTACGGAAGTCGGGTGAGCGCGATTGTTACCTTTGAAGATCATGTGCTGATGGGCGGCTTTGGCAGCGCAGTGCTGGAAGCGCTGAGCGACATGCAGATTCAAACCCCGGTGGTGCGCATCGGATGGCCCGATCGTTTTATCGACCACGGCAAAGTAGATGCGCTGCGGGCAAAGCACGGTATCAGCGTGGAGGCGGCACTGGAAAAGTTAGCGCCCTACCTCAAGCACAAAAATCGCACGCGCCTGGTGGTTCGCTAGCCCGCATTTCTCACGGCCTGTCCCGTAACGCCCTAACAAAGTATTACGACCGTCGTTCAAACCTGTTTCCCGGGGAGAGTAGCCGGTGGACAGCCGTGGAATCCCACATCTCGCGAAAAACGAGCGAGATGTGGGGCACCCGCCATCCGTCACGGGACAGACTGTGAGAAGCGCGGGCTAGCCCGCATTTGTCATCCCGAGAGTTTGTGACTTTATTGAGTTTTGAAAAATCCGACACTCGATACAAACGGGTTATATCTAGACTGTGTCTAAAGTAGCCAAAAAAGTCACAACCTCCGAGCGCAGCCGAGGGATCTGCTGTGCGCCTTTCTCTCTCCAGGAATTTCTACAGAGCTCCAGCATCGGATGGGCAGAAGAACCATCCCTCGCAGGATGGGGCCACGCGTCCAGACCAGGGACAGTTGCGTAGCGATGCGAGCTAGCTGACTAACCGTACCGCCCGTAACAAAGGATGGGTGCCCCACATCTCGCTCGTTTTTCGCGAGATGTGGGCACCCGCCATTCGTCACGGGACAGACTGTGAGAAGCCCTGGGCTAGCCCGCATTTGTCATCCCGAGCGCAGCCGAGGGATCTGCTTTGCGCCTTTCTCCTCCAGGCATTTTTACAGAGCTGCATCATCGGATGGGCAGAGGAACGTGGGTCTCGATAGCAGCCGCTTCGCTGCCAGGAGTTACTTTCCTGCATTCCTGCTGCAAGAGGAGCACTGCGCCTTCCGTAGCGGTCGCGAAACTACGGGTGAGCCTGGCCAAGAAGTTTCAGTAGTGTTTTTTGCCGGTGGGCAAACAGGGCGCGAATCTGCATTCTCCCGCCCAGGGCGTTGGCTACGTCTCCGAGCGGGCCCAGGGGGAAGGCGTACTCCACTTCGTCCCTCACGACCGTTCCGCTCACAGCCCCGCGCACCTCGCCACGAACCCTATGGCAGTGGCGGAAATAATGGAAGGGACCGCGCCGCTGTTCGTCGCAGAAGAATTCATTCCACGCGAACTCCGCAATGTAGGCTTCCCAGGCGAGCCGGAAGGGAACCAGCGGCACCGGGCGAAAGCTGATCGTGATCAGTGATCCTTTGCCGGCCACCGCACCTTGAGAAGAACCTCCCTCGGGTGGAGTCACCAGTTCGAGCTTTTCTGTGCGAGTCCGCTGCCAGCCCGGCATAAGCGGAGGCAGATTCGCCGGGTCTGCAAAAAACGCAAACACACGCTCCCGGTTATAGGGGACCCATTGCTCTGCTGCAAAGTGATGACGCATACATCCCAGCCTTCAGTGTAACGACAAACAAAAGAAATGGGCGTCCCGCAGGACACCCATTTCGTCACAATTCTTGAAGCACAACGTTAGTTGGGCATCAGGACTGTATCAACAACGTGGATCACGCCGTTCGACTGGATCACATCGGCGATCGTCACGGTTGACGTCCCGCCCTTCTCGTCGGTAAGGATCAACTTGCCGCCCGACATCGTAGCAGTCAGCGTGCCGCCTTCCACCGTGGTCAACACAGCCTTGCCGCCACCCATCTTGATCTTCTTGGCAACATCTTTGGATGTGAACTTACCCGCGATCACATGATAGGTAAGAACCTTCTTCAGCGTGGCCAGGTTCTCCGGCTTCAGGAGTGTATCGACGGTGCCGGCAGGCAGCTTGTCGAATGCCTCATTGGTGGGTGCGAATACTGTGAATGGCCCTGCACCCTCAAGAGTGTCGACCAGGCCTGCAGCCTTAACCGCGGCGACCAGGGTGGTGTGATCCTTGGAATTGACCGCGTTCTCAACAATGTTCTTGTTTGGGTACATGGCTGCGCCACCAACCATCGGATCCTTTGCGGCAGATGCTTCGAGCGCGGTCAAGCTACAGACGGCCGCCAGAACTGCGGTGAATAACTTTCTCTTGTTCATCAGTATCCCTTTCACTTTCTACTGCGTTGAACTGCACTGGTAGTACGGGCACGGCGAGGCAACGGATTGGTGCCTTCTTCATAGGACCATCGCCCAGGCGCATGCCCACAGCCTCATTTCCTCACTGTTGAGCGCGCAGTGAAAGTGGCGCAGTCCTGGTAGCAGAATGAACAGAAGAGAGCCTGCACCCAGGGAATCCGGTGAGGCAAAGCACGGGTTGCGTATCGGCTCAGAACCTGCGGAGGTTTCCCCTGCTCGGTAGCCGCTGCATCCTCTTTGGGCCGGGCGAATAGCAGAGCTCTGCGCCATCGAGAATCGCACCGCTGTTGGGTGTATCATCGCCTTGAATGCACGGCTAAAACGACGGACGCTTTTGACAACGCATTCCTATCCCCGCAACCGCTGGCTCATCGCGATTGGCGTCCTCAAGCTTTTGAAGGCGGTGCTCTTCGTCTCCATGGGGTTTGGCGTCATACGCCTGCTGCACAAAGACATCGCCGATGTCCTGATGCATGCAACCCTCGCGCTGCGCTTCGACCCTGAAAACCGGTTTGTCAACATGGTGTTGGAGAAGTCAGCCCTGCTGAGCCCTCACCGTCTCAAGCAAATCAGCATCGCCATCTTCCTCTACGCCGCTTTGGACATCATCGAAGGCACCGGCCTGGTGCTGGAGAAGGTCTGGGCCGAGTACTTCACTCTGATCCTGACCGGCTCGTTCCTTCCCTGGGAACTTTATGAAATCGTCCGCCACGTCACCATTCTCAAAATCGTGCTGCTGATTCTCAATTTGCTGGTTTTCATCTATTTGGCGGTGGTGGTCAACGAAAAGGTGCGCGAGCGCCAGCAAACCCCCGTCGTTCGGCAATGATTTTTAAGGACTTCCAGACCGCTACAACTATGGCGGGATCCGGCTTGCATGACTTTGGTAACTTTTGCAAGAGTGAGGCAAACATCAGGAACCAAAATCATTAACACCATCCATTGTGTTTTGGGAATTCTGTCCCCTTACCTGTTGTAGTTTCTGGTGACCTTCCGGAAATCCACCTCTTCCACAAGCAAATGCCGAGATTTCCCCTTTGACAGGTCCCCCTGCTGTTCTAAGATGTGGACAAAAGTGGTCGAAAGTGGCGACAAAGAAACAATTTGAAGCCGATTCACAACCCAAGACGATGCTCCTGCACAAATCCGAGCAGAACATGCGATCGAGAGCCACAGGAACAGGGTTCGACCAGAAGTAAAAAGGGAAAGTCAGGGCAAGCTGGATGTTTCGCGGAAATCACCCAACGCGCGTGGACGAAAAAGGCCGGCTAAAGCTGCCCGCCGAGTTCAAGCGCCTGGTGGATGAGGGCTACGGGACGCAGTTTTACATCACCAGCAAGGATGGGCGCCGGGCGGAGATCTGGCCCCTGCTGGAGTGGCAAAAGATCGAGGACAAGCTGGCAGCAATCCCCAGCATGAACCCGGCGAAGAAAAAATTTCTGGACCGGGTCAACTATTACGGCCAGATGGCGGAAATGGATGCGCAAGGGCGGGTGCTACTACCCCAGATTCTGCGGGAAACCGCAAGGCTCGCCGGCGACGCAGTGGTGTTCGGGCAACAGACGTACCTTGAAGTGGCCAACCACGACGAGTTCAAGCAATCGCTGGAATCCGACCCGATGACGGTTGAAGACCAGCAAGCACTGGCGAACTTTGGCCTGTAAGACAAGCCCCCCAGGGGGAACACATGGAACGCAGTAGTGAGCGGCATGTGCCGGTTCTTTTACAAGATGCGATCCGTTTCTT
>CAZZVD010000109.1:4873-7627 GCA_964657465.1 uncultured Acetobacteraceae bacterium
TTCGGTGTCAGCTCGATGCAGTTAGACCAGGCACACAGAGGATTTAGTTTTCAGGCGGACGGGCCTCTCGACATGCGGATGGATCCGCGCCGAGGCGTCACCGCCGAACAAGTGGTAAACCAGGCCGACGAAAAAGTTCTCGCCGACCTGATTTACGAATTCGGAGAGGAAAGGAGATCGCGGAGATTTGCCAGAGCCATTGTCAGGGCGCGGCCGATTGAGACTACGGCACAGTTGGCCAAAGTCTTATCGACCGTAGCCCCGACGATGAAAACTGAGCGAGGCCGCCATTCCATCCATCCAGCCACCAGAGTGTTTCAGGCGCTCCGAATTTATGTGAATGCCGAGCTTGACGAGATACAAGCGCTGTTGCGTGTTGCCCCGCGGTTGTTGAAGCCGGGCGGCCGGCTGGTAGTGATCAGCTTCCACTCGCTGGAAGACAGGCTGGCCAAAGATGCGCTGCGCGATGGGATGCGCGACGGAGTTTGGGAAGTGTTGACGCGCAAGCCGGTGACGGCGAGCGAAGAAGAGACGGATCGCAATCCCCGGTCGCGCAGCGCCAAGCTGCGAGCCGCGGAAAGAACCGGGAAGCAAATGGACAGGAAAGACTAGCGGCAATGATGCAGAACAGATAAGCACAGGATTTTAAGGCGGGCAGACCATGGCAACACAGACAATCGCGGCATACGACCTCAACTACGGTTCCAAACGCAGCGGCCAGCAGGTGGCCGATCGGAACCTTCAGCTCTTAGCCGCGCAACAGCGCGCTCGCCGCGGTCCCACGCCTGAAGTTTTCTACTCCAAGCGACTCGATAACACCCGCCTGGTCAAAGCGGCAGACCCCGTCCGCGTGCGCGAGATGCGTATCTTTACCGCGGCCATGACGATCATGTTTGTGATCGTGATGTTCTATGGATGGCAGCACTTCAGCGCGATCGAGTATGGGTACCGCGTCGAAGCAGAGAAGCAGCAGCGCAATACGCTGGAAGAGCAAAATCGCGAACTGCGTTTAGCAGAAGCGCAGTTATGTGACCCGCACCGGATTGACAAGATGGCCAAGAATCTTGGGCTGTCTGCGCCGAAGCCCGGGCAAGTTGTCAGTGGTGATGCTTCGTTTGAAGCGAGCGCACCCGTAATGGCCCAGGCAAACACCCCGGCCATGAAGTAACCAACAAGGGACCAGCAAAAACAAACGAATCAACATCACCCGCAGCAGCTCAACAAATCGAGGGTGGCCCATGCAAGCCCTTATTGGGCTTGAGTGGGGGACATGTAGGCTAACCGGAGCAAACAAGGCCCACCGATCCGGCATGGATCCGCAATTTGCACACACATAAACTTTGAAGGTAGCCTGCAGGGGATGCACTCCATGTTTTACCGCAACGCAGCCCAGGCCACGGCCCCCGTAGTAAGAACACCCCCGCAGCGTGCCGGCGCATCGCCCAGGCGCCCAATGCAAGCCGGCATCGCACCTCGACGCCTCGGTCTTCTCCATGTGTCACTCTTCTTCGCCTGTTGGGTCATCATCATCAGTGGCCGCCTGATCTGGCTGCAAGTCGTGCACCACAAAGATTACGTCGATCGCGCGGCCAAGCAACAGCAGCGAACGTTTGAGGTCGCCCCCAGGCGCGGTATCCTCTACGATCGCAATCTGCATGAATTAGCGATGACGGTGCTGGCGGATTCGGTATACGCCGTGCCTTCGGAAATCGCTGACCGGCAGGATCCTGAAGGACTGCAAAAGCGTCAGGCCATCGCGAACGCCCTGGCAAAAGTGGTTCACGCTGATCCCACCGATCGCTTCACCAGTCCCCACCAGATTGCCGCCCGGCTCAACGCCTCCCGCAATTTTGCGTGGATCGCTCGCAAGCTTGACCCGGCGATGATCGCGCGGGTGAAGGCGCTTAACCTCAAGGGCGTCTATTTCCAAAAAGAGTTCAAGCGTTTTTATCCGAATAGCCAGCTGAGCGCGCAGGTCCTGGGATATGTCGGCACTGATGACAACGGTCTGGGCGGCATGGAGCGCCGCTTCGATCGCAATCTGCATGGCGTTCCCGGCCGCATGCTCACCGCGCTCGATGCCCGCCGTCATGTGCTCGAAAGCCAGGAGCACGAACCAGATCCCGGGCAGAACCTGGTGTTGACCATCGATGAAAATATTCAGTTCATGGCGGAGCGCGCGCTCGACGCTGCGTTGGCACGCACCCATGCCTTGAATGGAACCGTGGTTGTACAGGATCCTTACTCGGGACAGATTCTCGCGCTGGCCATTCGCCCGACCTTCAACCCGAATGACTTTCGTCACGCGACGACCAGCCTGCTGAAGAACCATGCGGTCAGTGATGTGTACGAGCCGGGCTCCACGTTCAAGCTTGTGACCTACTCGGCGGCACTGGAACAGAAAGTCACCAATCCGCAGCAGATGATCGATTGTCAGGGTGGCAAGATGGAGCTGGCGGGAAGGATCATTCACGACAGTCATCCGAATGGCGTTCTCACCGTTTCGCAGGCACTGTGGGAATCGAGCGACGTAGCCGCAGCCAAGCTGGCCTTACGCATGGGCCCCGAAACCTTCAATCGTTACATTCGCGACTTTGGCTTTGGGGCTCGCACTAACATTGAGCTGCCCGCGGAAACCCGCGGCTTGCTTGCGCCCATTCGCCGCTGGTCAGGTTCGACCATTGGTTCGATTGCCATGGGTCAGGAAGTCGCGGTAACGCCGGTGCAGCTGGTGAGCATGGTGTCAACGATTGC
>CAZZVD010000109.1:7727-9219 GCA_964657465.1 uncultured Acetobacteraceae bacterium
ACGGCGCAGAAGATTGATGTCGCGACCCACCGCTATTCCAAAACCAAATACATTGCTTCGTTTGTCGGGATCGCTCCGGTCAACAATCCAGCTATCAGCGTCGCCGTCATCATTGACTCGCCTGAAGGCAACCACTTCGGCAACATCAACGCTGCGCCGGTGTTTACCGAGGTGGCGCAGGAAGTGCTGGAGTACCTGGGCGTGCCCCACGATACCGCGCTGACTGCGCCGGCAGATCTGGCCAGGGCGAAGCCTGCGCCGGAGCTGGAAGAAGCGGCGCCGGATCATTCAGAAAATCTCGACGCGCTGTTTGCCGAAGTCAACGATTTGCCTGCTGACGATCCGTTGCGCAACAGCAATGCCGGCCAACAGCCGGTGCCGGTGGCCGCCAACGAGATAGCATCTGGTGAGCCGATCGACAACGCTCCTCCGGCAAGCAATAAGCCCAGTCCGATTCATAACGGCAGTGCGCGATTCGGGAATGAACCCGTCATGCCGAACACGACGGTGGCCAATACTTTGCCCAAACCCGCATCACAAACTTCCGCACCGCAGGCTTCCGCAAATCAAACTTCTGACCAGGTTTCCTCGGCGGAGACGCCGCAGCCAGCGCAGGCGCCACGTTCTTTGCGGCGCGGCGTTGTGGTATCGGCTGGCAACCAGGTCGACGTCCCGTCCTTCGTTGGTAAGCCGCTGCGCGTAGCCGTAGAAACGGCCGGGTCGCTTGGTTTGGCAATACAGATTGTAGGCAGCGGCATTGCGCGCGAGCAGGCGCCCGCACCGGGGAGCATGGTACCGCCCGGTACCGAGGTCGTCGTGCGCTTCAGCCGTTAAGCAAGCAGAGCGCAACCGCATCACGAAACGGCGAGTCCACAGAACGAATGAGCATGGACCTAAGCAGCGTGTTGCAAGATGTCGATGTGGTCCGCCGTGCCGGGCCCGGCGCCGCGGTGACGAGCATTGAATACGATTCCCGGCGGGTGCGCGACGGCTCGCTGTTTGTCGCTTTTCGCGGAGGCACCACCGACGGTAATCTTTACATTCCGCAGGCAGTCGCGCAGGGTGCGCGCGCCATTGTCACTGACTCTGCCATCGCGTTTGACGCCGCAGCTACTGACCCAACGCTGGCGGTCATTGAAGTAAAGCACGGTCGTCGTGCGCTGGGCGCATTGTCGGCCAACTTCTTCGGTCACCCGGAAGCGAAGATGAAATTGAGCGCGGTCACCGGCACCAACGGCAAGACCACGACTGCGTTTCTCCTCGAAGCGATGCTGGGTTCGCAGGGCCGAAAGACGGTGCTTGCCGGAACAATCGAATATCATGCCGCTGGCCGCATCTTCCCCTCCCCTCATACCACCCCGGAGTCGCGCGATTTGTTCGAGCTCCTGCGAGAGGGTGTGCGTGGCGGCGCCACTGAGGCGGTGATGGAAGTATCTTCCCATGCGCTTGATCAGCAGCGCATTGCGGGCTTGCAGTTCGATGTAGCCATCTT
>CAZZVD010000109.1:9319-15538 GCA_964657465.1 uncultured Acetobacteraceae bacterium
CCCATGCGCTTGATCAGCAGCGCATTGCGGGCTTGCAGTTCGATGTAGCCATCTTCACTAACCTGACCCGGGATCATCTGGACTACCACCAGACGATGGATAATTACTTCGCAGCCAAGCGTAAGCTGTTCGACGGCTCCGTCATCCCGCCGCCACGTGTGGTTATCCTCAACCAGGATGATGCTTACGGCGCAAGGCTGGCCAGCATCGCCGGCCCGGCGATCCAGTACACGTACGGCATGAGCGCGGGAGACTTTCACGCGGATCAGGTGCGGATGCAGCCGGCAGGCATGCTCTTCACCATGGTGACTCCGCAGGGAAACGTTCCCGTTCGTACGCGGCTTACCGGGGGAGTGAATGTTTACAACCTGCTGGCTGCAGGAGCTGCTGCGTTCGCGCGTGGTCTGACACTCGATCAGGTTGCCGCCGGCGCTGAGGCGCTTGACTTTGTGCCCGGACGCTTCCAGTCGGTCGATGCCGGTCAGAACTTTGCGGTCATCGTCGACTACGCACACACCGACGATGCTCTGCGCAACATTCTGGCGGTGGCGCGCGCGTTTGTGGCCAAGACCAATGGGCGCGTCATCACGCTGTTCGGTTGCGGCGGCGATCGGGACCGTAGCAAGCGGCCGCTGATGGGGAAAGCCGCTGGTGAGGGCAGCGACGTGGTGGTGCTGACCTCAGACAATCCCCGCAGCGAAGACCCGATCAGCATCATCGATCAGGCGCTGCCCGGCTTGCGTGCAACTTCAGCCAGGGTGATCGTCGAGCCGGATCGCCAGCGCGCGATCGAGTTGGCCATCCATGAGGCGTGGCAAGGGGATCTGGTTCTGCTGGCCGGCAAGGGCCATGAAAAAACACAGACCATTGGCGACCAGGTGATACCGTTCGATGATGTGGCGGTCGCGCGGCAGATCTTACTGACCAGGGAAAACGAGCAATGAATCTGCAACTGCGAGTGATCGCGCAATGGATCGGGGCCGAGCTTCGCGTTCCGGAAGATGGTACGGCGGAGCAGTTGGCCACGGGGTACTCCATTGACACGCGCACGTTGGCTGCGGGCGACCTGTTTTTTGCGATCCGCGGTGAGCGCTACGACGCGCATGCATTTGTGCCTGCGGCGTTGGAACGCGGGGCCCGCGGTGCGGTCATCGCCAGCAGCAAGGTGGCGGATTTCGTTGAACTCGCCAGAACGCATGTGCTGTTGATCGTCGAGGATCCTCTGGTTGCGTTGCAGACCCTGGCGACCGCAGTGCGGCGGGATTGGAACAAGCGGGTGATTGGCGTCACCGGCAGCGCGGGCAAGACCACTACCAAAGAAGCTTTGGCCGCCGTGCTGGGCGCGCGCTTCCACGTACTCCGTTCCGCGGGAAACCTGAATAATGAATTCGGTATGCCCCTGCAACTACTCAAGCTCCAGCCGGAGCATGAGGTTGCGGTGATTGAGATGGGCATGTCGCACATGGGAGAGATTGCCGCCCTGGCGCGCATCGCGCAGCCGGATTGGGGAGTCGTCACCAACGTCGGCAACGCGCATGCGCAGAACTTTCCTGATGGTGTGGCGGGGATTGCTCGCGCCAAGTATGAACTGGTGCAGGGCCTGCCGGCATCGGGCGTGGCGATCCTCAATTGCGATGATCCTTACGTGGGGCAGTTTGGCCGCGACTTTCATGGAAGGTCGGTGTACTTCGGCCTGGGGCCGTGCGCCGATCCGCGCGCCGCAGGTATAGAGGAGCTGGGGGCCGCTGGGGTACGTTTCCAGGTGATGGCAGGCGGGGAGAACGCCACGGTTACTCTCCGTTTATTGGGCCGGCACAATGTCTGGAATGCTCTTTCCGCTATCGCGGCGGGTTTGGAGGCGGGGATTCCGCTTGCCGAGTGCGCGGCTGCGGTGGAGCAGTTACGGCCTCCGGATAAGCGCGGAGAAATCCTGCAGATCGGTGGGGCTACGGTTGTTAATGATTGTTACAACTCCAATCCAGAAGCACTGAAGTCGATGATTGTGACGTTGGCTGCGATGCCGGCCAGGCGACGCATTCTGGTGGCCGGTGAAATGTTGGAACTGGGCAGTGAAGCGGTCCGGCTGCATCGCGCATGTGGGATGGCCGCCGCCGAACTCGGGATCGATGTCGTGGTGGGTGTGCGCGGCAACGCGCAGCATGTTGTTGAAGCAGCCCGCGAGGGTGGGGCCGAGGGGGTGTTCGTGACAACGCCCGAGGAAGCGGGCAGATGGTTGAAGGGTGAGTTGAAGGATGGGGATGCCGTTCTGCTCAAGGCGTCACGCGGGGTCGGTTTGGAGAAAGCTTTGTTGGAACTCTGACCGGTCACGAATTGGGGGTTCGTTGAGGGATGAAGAGGGTAAAAGCCCTCCCACATCTCCCGACTGGAAAACGTCGTGAGATATGGGGCACCCGGTCTTGTTGTGAAACCCCGCTTCTGTTGTGAAGGCGGGGTTCTGTGGTGGTGAAGTCCGGGACTCCTGTCAGGTACTGGAGAGGGGCGCAATTTGCCCTGTAAGATACCCTCAAACGTTCTACGGGTCGCGGAGGAAGTTTGCTTTATTGGCTGCTGTACCAAAAACTTTTTCCCTACTTCAGGCCATTCCGCATCTTCCGTTATCTGACGTTCCGTACCGCTTTCGCCAGCCTGACCGCGATGCTTATCGCTCTGCTCATCGGGCCCTTTGTCATCGAGAAGCTGCGCGAGTTTCAGATCGGCCAGTACATCCGTGAAGATGGACCCAAGGACCACCAGAAGAAGGCCGGCACGCCTACCATGGGCGGCGTACTCATCTGTATTGCCATCCTTCTGCCCACTCTTTTGTGGAGCGATCTGTCGAATCCATTCGTCTGGCTGGTCATGGGATCCACCCTGGCCTTTGGCGCCATCGGCTTTGCCGATGACTATATCAAGGTGATCCAGCGCCGTAACCTGGGGCTCACCGCCGCGCAAAAAATGGGGTTACAAATCATCAGCGGTGTCACGATCGCGGTCGTGCTGCTGGCCATGCGTAGCGAAGGGGTGTACTCCACCCATCTGATGGTGCCGTTTCTCAAGCGCTTCCGCCCGGATCTCTCCATTCATGCGCTGGGCGCTATTCCTCACCTGGGCCTGCTGGCGTTTCTTCCGTTCGTCTTCTTCGTCACGCTGATTATTGTTGGTTCGAGTAATGCGGTGAACCTGACCGATGGGCTGGACGGCCTGGCCATCGGTTGTACGATCATCGCGGCCGCGGCGCTGACTGTGCTGACGTACGTCAGCGGCAACGCCGTCTTCTCGGATTACCTCGAACTGCAGCGCATGCCGATGGTGAGCGAGGTCACCGTCTTCTGCGGGGCGATGGTAGGCGCCAGCATCGGCTTCCTCTGGTACAACGCACACCCGGCAGAAGTGTTCATGGGCGATGTAGGCTCGCTGGCGCTAGGGGGCGCGATCGGCACCGTGGCCGTGGTCATCAAGCAGGAGCTCCTGCTGCCTTTTATCGGCGGCATCTTCGTGCTCGAGGCCATCAGTGTCATTCTGCAGGTAGGCAGCTATAAACTACGCAAGAAGCGTATTTTCAAGATGGCGCCGCTGCATCATCATTTCGAGTTGATGGGCTGGTCCGAATCGAAAGTCATCGCGCGATTCTGGATCGGCGCGCTGGTGTTTGCGCTCTTCGCGCTCACCACCCTGAAACTGCGCTAACGAATTTCAAGATTGGTCATGAATTGCATGGATCTCAAAGGCAAGAAGGTTCTGGTTGTTGGCCTGGGCAAGTCTGGCCTGGCTGCCGCGCTGTTTTTGCGACGTCGCGGCGCGCAGGTCACCGTCTCTGACCTTCGCAGCGCCCAGGCGCTTAGTAATGAAATCCCTTCCTTGTTGGACGCGGGCATCCTGGTGGAGGCGGGTGGTCACGGGCTGCTCACTTTCCGGCGGCAGGACCTGATTGTCGTTTCCCCCGGTGTGCCCCTGAATACACCGGAGCTGGTGCAGGTTCGCAACCTGGGGTTGCCGATCATTGGCGAACTTGAGTTGGCGGCGCGCTTTCTAAAAGGGAAGGTACTGGCCATCACCGGCTCCAACGGCAAGACCACCACGACTACGCTGTGTGGCGAGATTTTTGCCGCCGCGCAGTTGCCCACGAAAGTCGCCGGCAACATCGGCCTGCCCGTCATAGAGACAGTGGAACAAAGTGCGGAAGGCAGCTGGTCGGTTCTCGAAGTCTCCAGCTTTCAACTGGAAACGACCGAAAGCTTTCATCCAGCGATCGCCATCATTTTGAATGTGACCCCGGACCACCTCGACCGTCACGGCACCTTCAACAACTACGTCGCGATGAAAGAGAAGATCTTCGCCAATCAGACGGCGCAGGACTTTCTCATTCTTAACGGAGACGATCCGGTCGTGCAGCAGGCGGCGAGCCGGACCAGGTCTCAGGTCCTATGGTTTAGCCGCAGCAAAATTGTGCGCGCGGGCGCCTTCCTGATGAACGGCATTGTGATGTTTCGACCCTCGGAGCAAGCTGCGCCCTTCCCGGTGATTTCGGTTGCAGACATCCCGCTGAAAGGCGATCACAACATCGAGAATGTGCTCGCTGCTGTATGCGCGGCCTGTGTGGCCGGGATTCCGGCAGAGGTCATTGCGCGCACCATTGCCGCGTTCCACGCGGTCGAGCATCGGCTGGAGTTTGTGACCTCGATTCAGGGTGTGGATTACTACAACGACTCCAAGGCGACGAACGTCGACGCCACCGCCAAGGCGATCGCCTCTTTCCCGGGGAACATTCACCTGATCCTGGGAGGCAAGGACAAGAACTCCGATTACACGCAGTTGCATGCGCTGCTGCGCGCTCGCGTAAAGAACGTCTACACGATCGGAGCGGCGGCAGAGAAAATCGAATCGCAAATCGCCGGCGTTGTTCCGGTCGTGCACGCCGGCACGCTCGAGGCGGCGGTACGCCAGGCCGCGCTCGACGCCTTCGCCGGTGACGTGGTTCTGCTGGCGCCTGCCTGTTCCAGCTTCGATCAGTTTGAAAACTATGAACAACGGGGAAAAGTTTTCAAAGAAGCAGTGATGACTCTTCGTAAAGCAAACGAAGGAGCAGGCGTATGGCAAAGCGCGTAGGCGTCGACAAGTGGCTGTTTGGCGTCACCGTCCTGTTGGTCTTCATCGGTTTGCTGATGGTGTTCAGCGCATCCGCGGTCATGGCAGAAGATCGCTACGGTTCTCCCTACACCTTTGTCAGCAAGCAGGTCGGCTGGGCAGTGATGGGGCTGATCGCGATGATCGCCCTGATGCGCATTGACTATCGCAAGTTCAACCGGCCCGTCGTGGTGTTTCCCGCAGTGGCGGTGACCACCTTGCTGCTGCTGGGTGTGTTTCTCTTACGCGACTCGCACAATACCCATCGCTGGATCCGCTTCTCGGGCTTCTCGTTCCAACCCTCGGAGATCGCAAAGCCGGTGCTGGTGTTATTTCTCGCTTGGTTTCTGCAGGACAAGCTGCAGTCCATCAAAGACTGGCGCAACACTCTGCTGCCCGCCGCATTGCCTACGTTGTTGTTCATCCTGCTCATTGTGAAGGAGCCGGATCTGGGCACTGCGTTGGTCTGCGCTGCGGTGGCCGTGTTGATGTTTTATCTTGCGGGTGCGGAAGCGAAATACCTGGTCTATGCCATGGTGGCTGCCGCGCCGGTGCTTTGGTTCCTGCTCTTCCGCGTGCCGTGGCGTCGTGCGCGCATGCTGGCTTTTATGAATCCTGAGGCTGACCCGCAGGGCTCCGGCTTTCACACCATTCAGTCGCTGATCGCGGTCGGCACGGGAGGACTGCATGGCCTCGGCTTCATGGAGGGACGACAGAAGCTGTTCTACCTGCCGCAGCCGCACACCGACTTCATTTTCGCCAACATTGCTGAGGAACTTGGCTTGCTCGGGGCACTCGCCATCATTGCGTTGTTTGTCGCGCTGGGTTACCGGGGGTTGCGCGCTGCCAGCCTCTCAAAGGATGTGTTCGCTCGCTTTCTGGCGTTTGGTATAACCGCAACCATCCTCATCCAGGCCTTCTTCAATATCAGTGTGGTGCTGGCGCTGGTGCCGACCAAGGGCATTACGCTGCCTTTTGTTTCTTATGGTGGGACCTCTCTCTTTATCACGCTGGCCAGCGTCGGCGTCCTGTTGAGCCTGACGCGGGAAATCGACTGAAGACGATGCGGGTGATGATTGCCGGTGGCGGCACCGG
>CAZZVD010000110.1:0-15371 GCA_964657465.1 uncultured Acetobacteraceae bacterium
GGGCTAAACCTGGGCTAAACCCGAATTCCGAAGCCTCTTTACGGCTTCTTGGCCTTGACGGTAAAGAGCTTCAGGTCGATAGTGTCGCCCATCACCTTGTACCCTGCGTCGTTGGGGTGAAGGTGATCGCCTGGCTCATCCTTCGCAAGAAAAGTGTCGGGGTGTGCGGGATCGCGGACAGCGGCCTCAAAGTCGACCACACCATCGAAGGCGCCACTGGAACGAATCCAGGTATTCACCGCCTTGCGAATCGTCTCCCCTTCTTCTGTGTAATACCCCGCCCCATGAAAGGGCGTAAGCGTACAGCCGATCACGGCGATCCCATGGGTATGAGCACGCTGAATCATCTGATCCATCGCGAAGATAAGTTCGGCTGCCGAGGTGCCGTTCGGCACGGTGTGTAAGCGGCCGATATCGTTGATCCCTTCGAGGATCAAGAGATACTTCGCACCGGTCTGCGCCAGGATGTCGCGATCGAAGCGCGCGAGCGCACTTGGGCCGGCTCCATCCAGCATGATCTTGTTTCCGCTGATGCCCTCATTCAATACAGCTAGGTGACGGTACTTCGGATCAGCCTGCAGCCGGCGGGCGAGCTCATCCGGCCAACGTTGGTTGGTGTCGACCGTGGACCGCGCCCCGTCCGTAATGGAATCGCCAATCGTCAGAATGGCGCCCGCCTCCGCAGACGCGAGCGTATCGATGCCGTTCAGGTACTCCCAACTGGTGAGCGTGGTCGGGGCATCGAGCGTAGCGCTGGCAACGACATTGCCGGCTGCATGGTAGCTGGTGGCGTTCCCCAACTGATGCTCCGTGACCGGACCCGAGGGGGTGGGCAGATAAAAACTCACCGTAGCATTTGAAAGCGGCTCCAGCTTGAAAGCAACAGGATCGCTGACGGCGAGCGCACCCGCCGGGATCGAAACGGATGGCTGCCCATGGAAGGTAAGCGCCTTGCCGGTACCGGCAACAATGGCTGCGCCGCTTTGCGTAACAGCGATGGAACCAGCGCCAATGGTGAGGGGGTCTTTGCCATAGAGATTAGAGAAACGCACCCGCACCGTGTCGCCCCCAAGGCTCACGTGTACGATCTCGCGCAGCGTCACGCCAGACTCGCCTTTGGCTCCTCCGCTTGCCGCCCACTGATCCGCAGTCTTGGCACGACCATCAAGCAACGGAGCGGAGGCCCAGGTGCCCACCCACTGTTTGCCCGGAGCAGCTTTCGCCCCGGCCGGCAGTACACAGGGGAGGAGGGTGACGGCGGTAAACAACAACGCCGTCCGGCTACGCGAATAGTTCGTCATGGCAATCTCCTGCCTCGGGGGCGCGGCTGATCAGAAGCGGAAATAAGCGCCGACACTCGGTTCGGAGGTCTGACGGCGCACGTTCTGCCTCAATTGAGTTGATTCGAAATCCGGGACCTTGTAAGACAAGGCGCGGTATTGCAATCGCAGACCAAGATGTGAGGTCAATACAGGGAAGTTCGCGCCGAACTCGTACAGTATCGGTATCCGATATTGCTGCCCATAATGCTGGCCGCCAGTAGTGGTCGGAAGGAACACAAGTCCACCCACGCCTATCCCGGCAAAGGGCTGCAGGCCCAGGATGGGGATGGTAGGTCCGTGCACGATGTAAGCCGCTGAAGCCTCGTGCATATTGCTCTGCACCTGGATCCCATAGTTAGGACCTTTGTAGCGCTCGGCAAACCGGGTGTAGGCGTAATTGATCTCATAGCCGAGCCAGTAGTGAGGCATCTGGCGGGCAGTCACCAGGACACCGAGCGAATCGGTCGGCTTGTCCTGGATGCCGTTTCCGTTCGTGTTCCCGGAAAACTGGCCGAAAATATTCACCGCTCCTTCAAGGTTCAACAGCGTCTGCGCATGGGCCCGTGCCTGTAAACATGGAGAGGTCAAAGCAAAAAACACCAGGGAAAAGGAAAAGAACCGGGATCGATTAAACATCAGTTTGCCGAAGCTCCTGCGCAGGTTGGTGTGGGATGGAAAATTCACAACATCATCTTTCTACCCAAAGAGATAGCATACGCCAGCGGACCCCAAGGTTCACTGCGGTACGACGGCGGCGGCGGCCCGGTGTTCATCCAGATATTCTTCAATGCACTGCTCAAGAATGCCCTGTGCCTTCAGAACAAAGTCGATGGCATCGCGCCCCGCCCCCTGGCCGCCCGCCGTGGGGGTGATGTAATGGGCGACGGCCTTCACCTGTTCCCGCGCGTTCGCGACTGCGATGGCCAGCCCGCAAACGCGCAGAACTGGCAGGTCGATGATGTCGTCGCCCACGTAAGCGATCTGATCAAGCGTGAACGAGCCGCGCTGCATGATGTCTTCGACGGCTCTGATTTTGTAATCCTGGCCAAGGTACACGTACTCCATGCGCAGGTTGCGGGCGTACGCAGTCACTGCTTCTGATGTGCGCTTGGTGACCAGGCCGCGGTGGAGCCCCCCGATCCTTGCTAACGACAGGCCAATGCCATCATGCGCATGAAAGCCCTTCGGCTCGAACGTCTTACCTGTCAAGCCGTCTTCGGTGAGGGGCAGGTTCCAGATGTTGCCGTCGGTAAGAACGCCATCGACGTCGAACAGGATGAGGCGAATGCGGCGTGCTCGTTCTGCGGCAGAAAAATCCATGCCTTCATCTTAAAGACTCTCTCCCTCAGACCCGCAGGGCACCGGCGGGGTAAGCCGTGACTGGTGTAAATCACCCCCGGCCCTTGAGCCCCGAACACAAAGAGTAAAGGCCCGTTTCCCACGCACTCCGTGTGCGTTATGTCGCAGGATGAATCATCTACAACTTTTGTTTGCACTCTGCATCTTGCTATGAATCCAGGCTGGCGCAATGATGGGAACGCTATGAGAGCTACCAAGTACCTTCCCCTGCAACTTGCTTTAGCCGGCGCTGCCACGTTTCTGGCGCTGGTCGTACCCCCCGCCTTTGCATCCGCTTCGAAATACGCCGGGATCTATAGTTCGGAAGCACCCGACTCGGTGGAGCCCACCGGCCCTGCAGGCCCTGCCTTCAGTGTGAGCCTGGGACCCGACGGCACCGCGACCGTGACCCAGGATTCTGGCAAGGGCGCGATGACCACCTTTGGCCATTGGAACGATGCCGGTAGTCAGATCACCGTCAAGTTCGACGAGGTGGCCGGCAAGCCAACCGAAACGACCATGGTGTTTCAACCCAGCCACGATGGTCTGCAGGCCGTGACCTGGAACCACACCTTCTGGGGAAAAACCACCCCGCCAGTGCTAAAGAAGGAAGAGTCAAACTGGCACGCAAGCCGGAAACACAGCCACATCTAGCTAAATCCCGCTGGTGAGAGGGTCACCCGAAGTAGACCCGCTCGCCGGCCATGTCTGGCATCTGGAAAGTAACTACCGCCCCTTGGGCTCCTGCTCCTGCCTTGCCGCAGCCTGAGCCCGCCTTAATCGACTAGCCGTACCCATTCGAAGCTACCCGGCCTCTCAACCAATCGAGGGTGGCCCATACAATCCGTTTGCCGGCTTGTATGGGGGACATGCAGCCTGGCCAAACCCGGACGCAGGCCGCACGGCCCGTCATGCAAGCAACGCCCGAGCAGTGCATCGGAAATGAGTGAACCGGGATTGTCAAATTGCTTTGGGCCGTGCCGTAAAAGTATCAAGCACGTTGCCGTTTTGCCTCTGCTCTACCGCAAGGCGACGACCCAGCCCTTTTGCGTTCGATCGCACCTGCGACCATCGAACCGCGCCTAGAATGGGATATGGCTTCCCTGCTCTCCTGCCCCCTTGATGTCGAAATGGGGGATGCGCTTGCCTGGGCGCATCCCGTAGTGCGGGAGTGGTTTGTAGCGAAGTTCGGCACGCCCACCTCGCCCCAGGAGCAGGGATGGCCGCTGATCCTGGCCGGCCGCCCTACCCTGATCTCAGCGCCAACCGGCTCGGGCAAGACGCTCGCGGCCTTCCTCATCTGCATCGATCGGTTGATCCGCAAAGCCATCGATGGCTCGCTGTCGCAGGATACGGCCGTGGTCTACGTCTCGCCCCTGAAGGCCTTGAGCAACGACGTGCAGAAAAATCTGGAACAGCCACTGCGCGAGATTCAGCAGCTCGCGCTGGAACGCGGCTACCTATGCTCGCCCATTCGCACCGCAGTGCGCACCGGGGACACGCTGCCCGCCGAGCGTCGCACCATGCTCAAGCGGCCGCCGCATATCCTGGTGACCACGCCCGAGTCCCTCTACATTCTGCTCACCGCAGAAAAGAGCCGTAACAACCTGTGCTCCGTCGAAACCTTGATCGTGGATGAAATCCATGCCGTCGCCGACGATAAGCGTGGCGCACACCTGGCGCTCACCCTGGAACGGCTGGACGCACTCGTATGTGGCGAAAACCGGCTCAGCCCGGGTGGGTTCATCCGCGGCCGCACTCACGCGCCGCTGCGCATCGGGCTTTCCGCAACACAAAACCCCATCGAACTGGTGGCCAGTTTCCTGGGCGGCCGGCGAGGGCAGGAAGTTGCCATCGTACAGGTCGGGCAAAACCGCGTACTCGATCTGGCGATCGAGATTCCCGGCGAAGAGCTGGGATCGGTCGCCACCAACGCGGTGTGGGACGACCTCTACGAGCGAATGGCGGAATTAGCCTCGCAGCACCACTCAACGCTGGTGTTTGTCAATACCCGCAGCCTGGTCGAGCGGCTCGCCTTCCAGATGGGCGAACGGCTCGGGGCGGAGAACGTGGCAGCGCACCACGGAAGCCTCTCCCGAAAGCTGCGGCTCGAAGCAGAGCGCAAGCTGAAGGCTGGTGAGATCCGCCTACTGGTGGCGACCGCCTCGCTGGAGCTGGGGATCGATATCGGCAGCATCGACCTGGTCTGCCAGGTCAACTCTCCCCGCGCCATCGCCCCCGCCATGCAGCGCGTGGGTCGCGCCGGGCACTGGCGCGGAGCGATTCCCAGGGGCCGGTTTTTCGTTACCACGCGTGATGACCTGGTCGAATCGGCAGCACTGGTACGCGCCATGCGCAGCGGCGTGCTAGACCGGCTGGAAATTCCAGACTGCCCGATGGATGTGCTGATGCAGCAGATCGTGGCAGCCTGCGCCGCAGAGCCCTGGGAAGAAGACGCGCTGTACGACGTAGTGTGCCGGGCATACCCGTACCAGCGGCTCACACGCAAAGACTACGACGAAGTACTTTGCCTGCTGGCGGATGGCATCGAGGCCAGCCGCGGCCGCTACGGATCGTACCTGCTGCGTGACCGCGTGCATGGCCGCATGCAATCCCGCCGCGGAGCGCGCACCATCGCTGTGTCAAATGGCGGTACTATCCCTGACACTGCGTTGTACGCCGTGATCGTGCAGCCCGAGGGCGTGCAGATCGCCACCCTGGATGAGGATTTCGCAATCGATTCTTCCGCTGGAGACGTCATCCAGCTGGGCAATGCCAGTTGGCGCATTCAGCGGGTAGAAAGCGCAGGCCGGGTGCTGGTGGAAGACGCGCACGGGCAGCCACCCAACGTTCCGTTTTGGCGGGGCGAAGCGCCGCAACGCACCATGGCTCTTTCCGGCTTCGTATCCACCCTGCGGCAGGAGATCAGTGCGCGCACACCCGATGTGCTGCCGGGCTACATCAGCCAGTCGCACCCGCAGGTAGGGGAAACGGTAGCCTGGCTCAAGCAGGAGTGCTGTGTTGACGATGCGGCCGCTGAGCAGATGATCGGGTACATCGTCGCTGGCCGGGCTGTCCTGGGCGCCGTCCCTGCGCTCGACACCATCATCGCGGAACGCTTCTTCGACGAAGGCGGCGGTATGCAACTGATACTGCACGCACCCTTCGGCGGCCGCATCAACAAGGCCTGGGGACTGGCGCTGCGCAAGCGCTTCTGCCGCGGCTTCAACTTCGAATTGCAAGCAGCCGCTACCGACAACGGCCTGAACATCTCGCTGGCCGAACAGCATAGCTTCCCACTGAGTGACGTCTTCCAGTTCCTCACGGAACAAACAGTGGCTGAACTGCTGGAGCAGGCCTCCCTCGACTCACCCATCTTCCGTGCACGCTGGCGCTGGGATGCGGGCCGCAGTTTGCAACTGCTGCGGTTTTATAACGGTAAACGCATCGCGCCCCAGGTGCAGCGCACGCGCTCCGACGATTTGCTGGCCAGCGTATTTCCCCAGGTCGCCGCCTGCCAGGAAAATATTAAAGGCGATATCCAGATTCCCGATCACCCGCTGATCAAAGAAGTCATGAAAGATGTGTTGAGCGAGGCGATGGACCTCGCAGGCCTGACCGCGTTATTGGCCGGCATACGGACGGGCGCGATCCGTTGCCTGGCAGTGGACAGTGCCATCCCCTCTGTCTTCGCCCATGAACTGCTCAACGCCAACCCCTACGCGTTTCTCGATGACGCACCCCTGGAAGAGCGGCGTGCGCGCGCCGTCAGCATGCGCGGCATGGTTCCGGAGAAGCTGCTGGGCGAGGCTGGCCGGCTCGACCCCGCCGCCATCGCTGAACTGCGGACCGAGTGCTGGCCCGATGTGCGCGACGAGCATGAACTGCACGACCTGCTCTGTGCGCTCTACGTGATCCCGGAAGAGATTCTGTCATTTTCGGGAGCGCTGCATTGGGCCGTGTTCTTCGAGCGGCTGGTCGCGCAAGGCCGAGCCACCAGCGCCGAGCATGCAGGCCATACATACCTGGTAGCGGCGGAACGAGTACAGCCCCTGCGCTGCTTGTGGCCTGCCATGATCGTCCATCGGGAAGTACCCTGTCCGGCGGAAGACAAACCGCAGTCCCCCGGTGACACCGTGCGCAAGAGCGTGCAGGGATGGATGGGGCTCCTCGGGCCCGTAACCTCGCGAAGCCTGGGTGCTCGCCTCGCGATGGAGCCCGCAGCCATCTGGGCAGCCATGCTCCTGATGGAAATGCAGGGAAGCATCCTGCGCGGCAAATTCGAAGCGACGGCCGAACCAGCCGCAGACGAAGATGTGGAATGGTGCGAACGCCGCTTGCTGCAGCGCATCCACAAACGGACCCTCGCCGGCCTGCGTAAACAAATTGAGCCAGTCACGTCCGCGGTGTACATGAACTGGCTGCTTGGCTGGCAACACGTCGCGCCACGAACCCAGTTAAGCGGCGAAGCCGGGGTGCTGGAAGCATTGCGTCAACTCGAGGGCTTTGAGGCTCCCGCGATCGAGTGGGAGAGAACGCTCCTGCCCCAACGCGTGGCGGGCTACGATCCGCGCTGGCTGGACGCGCTGTGCATGGAGGGCGTGGTGGGCTGGGGCCGTATTTCCCCCCACCCGGCCTTTGCAACCACCGGCAGCGAGCTCACCGCACCCAAACGCGTGGTGCCCACAAGTATGGCGCCGATCACTTTCTTCGTGCGGGAAGAGGCATTGTGGATGGACCGCTGCCTGGCCGACCGAGCCGTTCCTGAGCCAGCCTTGCAAGCCTGCCTGAGCGAGTTGGCATGGCAAGCGCGATCTTACCTGGCGCAGAACGGAGCAGTTTTCGCCGGCGACCTGGTGCGAAGCCTGTCGGCTCCAGCCGACCAGGTGGGCCGTGCGCTTTGGGAACTGGTCGCGGCCGGCCTTGTGACGGCGGATGGTTTCGATAGTCTGCGGGTCCTGATTGATCCTCGGCGTAAGGCGATAAGCCAGGGGTTGCCACGCGAAAGCGCCAAAGGGGTAAAGCGGCCGCGTCACGCCGCCGGAAGATGGTGCCTCATGCACCCCGCACGGCCGGCCGTCGAAGCCATAGGCGCCCAGGCGGAGCGGCACGAGGCAGAAGTGGAGTCTGCCTGCTGGATGCTCCTGAGACGCTACGGCGTCGTGTTCCGCGACATACTGGAGCGAGAGACGACCATACCGCGCTGGCGTGAACTGCTCGGCATGTTCCGCCGGCTCGAGGCGCAGGGTGGAGTGCGGGGCGGGCGCTTTTTGAACGGCTTTGGCGGTGAGCAATTTGCGCTGCCGGAGGCCGTAGTCTCGCTGCGAGAATCGCGCGCGACGGCTGCCGCTTGCACTACGCCCGTGACTGTGGCCGCCGCCGACCCTCTCAACCTGGCTGGTATCGTCGTCCCAGGCGACCGCCCGGCAGCCGTTCCGGGCAAAACAGTGACTTATATCGCGGGAACCGTCCGAAGCGACTTACCCGTACCGCCAGCCGCGGAGCCACTCCTGGTTCCAGCCACCTGGGCAGCGCAAGACTCTCGAATCATTTCACCCGGGTTGCTAATCTAACCGGGAAAGCCAGAATGTAAGCTGGCGCCTCAAGGAGGGCAAGATGAACCTTGTACTCACGATCCTCGCGGTGGTGATCTGGGGTATGCTGGCCCTCCTGTGGGTGCGACGCAACAGGGAGCGGCGAGCATTGGAACGGCTCAGCATCACACCCGAGGCACTGTATGGTCTTCTGGCCGCAAACCACGAGGTCACGATCCTGGATGTTCGCCAGCCATTGGATTTGCTGACAGACTCGGAGATCATCAAAGGGGCAATCCGCTTTTCCCCTCAGGAGGTACAGGCGAACCCCTCACTGATTCCAGCGGACAAGGAACTGGTTGTCTATTGCACCTGCCCCAGCGACAAAACAAGCCGGGCAATCGCGTTACGAGCGGAAAGCGTGGCGCCGAACGTCGATATGTCCCGCATCAAGTTCCTCAAGGGCGGCCTGGCGGCCTGGAAGGCCAAGGGGTATCCCGTGGTCCCTTACGAGAAGTCGTTTCATTTAGACACGGGTACCTAAGGATCGCGGCTCAAAAGGCGTGTTCCGTGACGGATGACGGATGATGGGTGCGGGATTCCACCCTCCCTAAATGTCCGTTGCCAGTTGAGAGTGGCCCGTGGACAGCCGTGGAATCCCACATCTCGCCAAAAACGAGCGAGATGTGGGCACCCGTCATTCGCTGTAAGAAGAGATTTGGGTCC
The DNA here is from genome assembly GCA_964657465.1 of uncultured Acetobacteraceae bacterium. Lineage (GTDB taxonomy): Bacteria > Acidobacteriota > Terriglobia > Terriglobales > Acidobacteriaceae > PALSA-350. The sequence continues at coordinate 8,921 of CAZZVD010000110.1, forward strand.
CTACATGCAGAACGAAGCATCAGCAGACGAGGAAAGCCCAGGATCCGGCGATCTGCAGCCCGGAGACTTCTACTACGACGGTCCCTACCTCGTCTTTACCGAGCAATACCACTTGCGGCGGGGCACCTGCTGCGATTCAGGCTGCCGGCACTGTCCTTACCGAAGCGCTACTGACGCCTACCTGGACTTCGATTCAGGGAGTTAGCAGAATCTTTCCACCCGCTCCTTTTTCAGCCAGTTCGTGGGCTTGGCGCATGTCCTGCAGTCGCATCCGCTTGCTGATTGGGATGGTCAGTTCCCCGGCAGCCACGTCCCGGGCGAGTTCGCCCAGCCTCCCTGCGTCTGCCTGCGCCCAAACTTCATTCACCTGCACCTGATGACCGTCGGCCGCCTGCGGCTTGCCAACCACCGTCGCCAGCGTTCCCCCTTTGCGAATGCGCGGAATCAGTTGACCGATCAATCCGCCGCCAACCGTGTCGGCAATCGCATCGACCTCTGACAGGCCGGCGATGGCGCTTGCATCATCCACTGCAATTATTTCATCCGCCTTCAACGCTTCCGCTTCTCCTCGCTCCTTGCCACGAACACCGGCAATCACGTACGCACCATGTTGCCGGGCGACAAAAACTGCCGTGCGGCCCACGCTGCCCAACGCGCCGGTAACCAGGATGCGCTGGCCCGCCTGTGGGTGAATCCCATTCTCGACCAATTGCGCACCAGTCGTTAGTACAAGGGGCAAAACACCGGCTTCCACCGGCTCAAGCCCCTGGGGAATGAGCGCGAGAACATCTGCTTTGCAGGTCACATATTCCGCATAGGTATGGTTGGCAAGGCCCATGACCAGGGCGCCGACCTCAATCGCGGTCACGCCTTCGCCAAGGGCCATCACCTTGCCGGCGAGATCGCGGCCGAGAATTGCCGGCAGGGGAAGAGGCATCCCCTCTTTCATGTCGCCGCGGCGCACCTTATAGTCGATCGGATTGATACTGGTGGCCAACACCTTCACCAAAACTTCGCCCGCCGCGACAACCGGAATCGGCACATCTTCATACACCAGTTGACTGGCGCTTCCGTAACCCTGCAGCAGAATAGCTTTCATGGCAAATTGGATGCGGGTTCTTATCTCGACGGCGATCCCGGAGCCCCCGAACCGGCGGGCTGTGCGGCAGCTGGCGCAGAAGGTGCCGGAACGGCGGCAGGCGGCGGTGCGGAGGCACGCACGAGTAGCGCCTGGCGAGGAAAACTGAACGTACCACCAGTATCGTCAATCACATTTACCTGGCAGATGTAGAGTCCCGCCTTGAGCTGGTCCAGCGGAATGTCGAATGCAAACGAGACCGCGCCGCGCGCAGGCGCACTGAGCGCATTGGATTGCACGAGTGGTGTCTCGAAAACCTTCGTCGTGCCCTGCAGAAACTCAATGCTGGTGAGCACCTGCATGCCACCCCTGGCGACGCCTCCACTTTGGGCGGCAGCCATTGCCGGGTCGTAAACCTCATACAGCAAATACAAGTGCTGATCGGTGCGGAAGACGTGAGCTACGTTAGGGACCCACGTGAACCCGCCGCTTGAAAGCGGGTTATCGTCATCCTTTTTCTGCCCCGCCACTCGCTGGCTCGACAACACGACCGAGCTGAGCTTAAGCGGAAACTTCTTCAGGTCGGGCAAACTGAGGTCGGTCTCGAAAGAACCCATGCGGCCGGTCTGATTCTCACGCACGACGAACTTGAGATGGTACTTACCCAGGGGCAAGCTGAAGTTGGTGGTGTACTGAATGTTCTTGCGCGAAACCTGTTGTGCATCATCAATCGCTAGTTTTACCGTCTGACGGATCTCCGCCATGTCCTGCCCGGCGCTGTTCTTCAACTCTCCAATGATGTCGAGCGTGGCTTTGCTGCGATCGCCCCCTTTCACAAACGGTATTTGCGATCCAGGAACAATCAGCGAAACCGGCACGTTGAACCGTGGTGCTCCCACGCCGTTGTCGCTGCGGAAGTAGTACGCCTGCAGGTAAACCTCGACGTCCGTAGCGGGCAGGTCGCTCGATAACTGCTCCTGCAACTGGCGCTCCCGCTCATCTTTATTCGCGTGCTTGTAGTCAGCAGGCGCATAGTAGCCGGGACGATATTCGATCTTGACGTTGGGGCGATTGACCTTGATCGAGAGGCGGCGATAGCGGCCGTCGCGTATGGAATCGGTCGAGCGATACCCGAGTACGTAGTAGGCAGATGTGTCCTGCTGGATGCGTTGGAAGGCGGGTGAAAAGTCATTGGAATCGAAGAAGGCTTTGCCCCCCGTATCGGAAGACAAGGTCGCCATCACTTCCTGCGTGTTGAAATTGGCATCGAGGTTGTTCTGCAACGCCGCGCCGTTATAACCGCCGGTACCGCGCAAGCTGCCGGTCGAGGCATCGCCCAGCGGAGAGATCGCTTCCAGCCCACGCGTATCCACCGAGTAAATCGACATATTAGCCCGCACCGCCGCATTGACTGCAGCGTGCAACGAAGCCTGGTTCTCAATCCCGTCTCGTTGAATGCCGCCAGAGAAGTAAAGCAGTGACTTTTTCTCGTTGATGTAGGCCAGAGAATGGGCGATATCGGCGAACGCAAACAGCTCACGATCGGTATTGACGTCGTTGTACTCGCTCTCATCTGCGGTGAAGGCGGTAGTATCTTCCACCTGGTTCGTGGTGCTGGTCGTGCCGGACTGAAATCCTGCACCCTGCGTTCCCGAGTAGCTGTTCACTGCGTGCAGTAGCAGTTGCTTATCGGCAGTAAAGTCACGATCGAGCGAGAGCGCCTGGTTCAAAGACACTACAGCGACCAGGTCTGCAGGCTGCATCTGCTTATTCACGTAGGTGCGGGCGGCATCCTGAGCGCGTTCCAGGTCTTCGGGCTGCATGGTGCTCAGGTCAAAGAACATGACGATCAGGCGGTGATTGCGCAGCTCGGCCGAGGTAGCACTGCGATTCATGCTGCCCATAATCGTGTTCGGCGCCTTGCCATTCACCGTAGCTTCATTGAGGGGAGCGGCCTGATCGACACTCTGAAAGTCGAAGCTGATCACCTTCTGCGGCTTGCCATTCTCCTGAATCTGAAAATCGTTTTCGTTAAGCCCCCGAACCACCTCGCCCGTCTTACGATCACGGACCACCACATTGGTGAGCACCAGGTCGCTATCCACCTTCAACGTGAAGTTGGATTGCCCGTCGGGCTGGCTCACGGGAGCCTGGTCCTGCGCCGCCAGCGCTAAGGCAGTCGAAAGCGCCACCAGCACAAGGCAAAATGATTTGCAAAACCGACCCACACCCGACATCTGAAAGCTCCTCTGGAAGATTGGCGTAGAACCGGACACGAGTGCAACGGTCATCCGGTCTGGAGGATCACTGCAGGGGCGAAAGAGGCTGTGTGAAAACTCCAAACTCCGCCCTTTCCTGTACCACAAGCCTGGGTGCCCCATATCTACCGACGGCTTCATCGTCGGGAGATGTGGGATTAAGCAGCTCTCCACCAGCAACTCCGAACATCCAGAAGCGTTTTAGGAATATAGACACGTTAGCCTCTAAGGCTGCTGCAGGTTCAGGGTTGCGGGTTGAGCGCGGCGTAATCCCACATCTCCCGACTGGAAAACGTCGTGAGATATGGGGCACCCGAGCCTGTGGTTGGGGAGAAGCCAGTTCTGAAGTTCTCACACACCCTCTTTAGCCCCCGTGTACTCCTATCCCCGACCGAATCAACTCTTCCGCAGCCTGTTTAACAAACGCGGCGCGCCAACCCTCAAAACCTATACCGCGCGTTGAACGTAAACTGCCGCATGCCGGCCGCTGAAGTTACCTGCCCATAGGTCCCCGAGCCCAGCGTCGTATCCACACCCGAATACTGCACTGTGTTCAACACATTGCTGGCCGTACCACGCATCTCGAAAGTGCGCGTTTCACTAAACCGAATGCTCTTCGAAAGCGACGCATTGAATGACACCGTGCCCGGCCCTGGAATCGAATAGCGCGCCGCCGAGCCGTACGTGTTCGCCGGAGCACCGAAAGCAGCCTTGTTGAACCAGTTGTCCAACTTGCCGCCACCAGCGGTGAGCGAGGCGCCGGGCTGAAGATCGGGCCGCAGAGACGCTGTAGTTCCACGAGCCACTTCCTGCACCGTTGCCTCGTAGTGCGGCGTCAGCCCTTCTCCGGTCGCCAGGGTAAAGGTACCCGACGCGGAAATGCCACTGACCGCGTGAGCTAGCCGCCCGGTGGTCAGAAAGTGCTCGTCAGGACCGAAGGGCAGCTCATAGAGAAAATTACCGGAAAGATTGTGCCGTACATCGAAGCTCGAATTTGACTCCTCCGCCAGCAGATTCTGCCAGTTCTGTGCCACCACCGTACCCGTCCCGCCATTGCCGCCAATCGAGCTGGCGTTATCAATGGAATGGCCGTACGTATAGGTGGCGCCCAGCGCAACCCCGCGTTGCAGCCGCTTGCGGGCAGTGACGGTCAGAGCGTTATAGTTGGAAAATGCAATCGAATCCTCATAGTCGTACAACACACCGCTGAGCGATGCATCGGCTGAGCGGCCAGGAGCGGTGACAATATCCAGCCGCGTGCCTTTCGATCCGTTGTAACCGACAGTGAGCACAATCCCCAGCGGCAGGGTGCGCTGCACATTCACATTCCATACCTGCACATAAGGGAGCCGGTAGCGCTTGTTCACCGCGTAGTTCCCTTCGGTCTGCGGGGCTGGGAAACCATTCGCCAATGTGATTTGTGCATTCGCGGTCGCCTCGTTCGTCTGCACATCTGCAAACGGCGGCTGGAAAGCAAAGTCCTGAATAAACTTGGCGTACTGGCCAACGGCGTAGTTGATGCCATAACCGGCGCGCACGACGGTATCTTTCACGGGCCGCAGGGCAATGCCCAGCCGGGGCGAAAAATTGTTGCGCTCCGGATAGATCAGATCGCGCGGATACTCTCCCGTGAACGGACCCACACCACCGGCCACCACGGTTGCTACCGAGGTAAAGTTGTTCCCGGTGTCCAGCGTGGACAATCGATCGTACTTCTCTGAGTAGGGCGAGTAGTACTCGTAGCGTAGTCCCATGAGCAGGGTGAGGTTGGGCCGCACCCGCCAACTATCCTGGGCAAACGCGTCCCATGAGTTCTGGCGCAGATACGATTTCTGATAAGGCGCCTGCAACGAACTCTGCTGCGGCAAACCGAGCAGTAAATCGGCTAGCGACGAACCGGACGTGGCATTCCCACCGATCGCCCCCGGCCCGGTACTGCTGGTGCCCGGTTGCTGCGTAGCAAATCCGGAAAATATGAAGGTGCCGGTGACGTTGCCAGTATTGCCAAACAAATCGTTGTGTACCCGGCGGAAGTCGCCGCCATAGCGGAAGTTGTGCTTCTTGTAAATCCAGGAAGTGGAGTCGGAGGCAGCCAGCGTCTGGTTGGTCTGGAAGTTCGGCTGCTGTTCTCGCAGGCTCGTGAACTGGTTCAGCGTGACGTTAGGTAGACCGTAGAGCAGTGGGTTCTGCGGCAGACCAGTGATGCCCAACTCACTCGCGACATCGGTCTGGCTGGTGAAATTGTTCTTCAGCTGCGTTTCACTGCGATTCCAGTTCAGACTAAGGTTGGTAGTCACCTTGCCTTTGCCGATGGAGTAGCCCAGCGCCAGCGAGTACTGGTTAGTCTTTTGTTTGCCGCTCAGATCAGGAAACAGGTTGAGCTCGTCAGCAGCTGCGTGACTGTAGTTGAAATTGGCATTCACGCTCTGGCGCAAGCCACCGCCACCCTGCCCAAGATACTGACGAATGAGACCGGCAAAGGGAGAACCGCCCGTGCTCGGGCCAAAGCTGTGCAGAAAACGTACCCCGATCCGCGTGCTGTTCGATTCAGCCGAGGCAAGGCGCTGAAAGTTCTGGAATTGGCCCGGAAGGTTGGGCTGTGGGACAAACCCGATCAGCGACTTTGCCTGCGTCACAATCCGGTCTGCCGGAATGACATTGTTTGGGAACGGAGCGTTCGTAAGGGGATCGTAAATCGTGATGGGCACACCGGCCTGCGTGGTGAGGGCGGATAGATCGCCCTGCCGCTCAGCATCAGTGGGAACACTGCCGTACTCACTGAAAGGCGAAGACGAGCGTTGGCCAGTCAGGTTGAAGAAGATGACGTCTTTTGTGTCGTGCTCGATCACGTGCGGAATATACGGCGCTCCGACAAACGTCAGGCCGAACTGATTTTGCGCGTAGCTGGGCTGCGGCTCTTTCTGCGCCCTGATGGGGAACGGCGTCGCGTTGAGGGCGCTGTTCCCGCCGGTCCAGAACACCGCACCATGAGGCTGGTTGGGCTTGAAGTTGCGAAAATTGCCAAAACCGCCGCCGCGGCCTCCACCGCCCCGGCCGCCGCCAAAGCCTCCACCACCAAACCCTCCTCCGCCGAATCCGCCGCCATCCGGTCCTC
>CAZZVD010000111.1:0-15166 GCA_964657465.1 uncultured Acetobacteraceae bacterium
CGGCAACCAGCACCAGGTTTGCGTAGGGATCCTCAAGCACGGCGCCCAACCGTAACGGGTCGATGGTAAGAAAGTCGGCAAACTTGCCGGGCTCCAGACTGCCCAGCATGCTCTTCACCCCCAAAACATCTGCGCTGCAAAACATCGGTCACCCTCGCCGACAGGTGCAGCACCATCTATTTGCATCGGCAGTCAATGGGGTACACGAATTCGTCAATCCCCCGCAGGACAGAGCTCATCTGCGCTGTTACGCTGTTAGCCCACGCGTCTTGCTGGGCCGGCTAATCTTCTCCACCTTTTTTGAGGATCTCAATTGAGCAGCTTGAACCGACGTACGTTTGTGCAGCTATCGACTGCTGCGATGCTGACCGCAGCTTCAAGGAACGTGCTGGGTGACGTGGCCGCCCCTACCATCGCGCACGCTAACGGTGTTGTGCAGGTCACGGGCGCGAACTATTTCTGGGAGTATGCAGAGGCCGAGGATACGTTCCGGCTGCGGGACAAAAGCAATCGTCTCATCGTGAGTGGCAAAGTACAGCCGGCCGTGGTGGTGGCCGAGCCGGGCGCCCCATCGCTTCGCCAATGGACGCCGGGCAGAGCGGGCGCGCCTCGTATTGAGCCGGGGCGGGTGACCATCCACTATGAAGGGGTGAACGGCGCAGCAGAAGTATTGATCGCGTGGCGCTTCGACTCACATGGCATTTGGACTGAGCCAGTCATCTACAAGACTTCGACCGCCGAAGACATCGTCAGCCTTCACTACTTTCCCGAGAACAGCAGTGTTGAGAGAAAGCCATCTCTCCACTCCACCTACCTGGTTGTGCCGGGCATCAGTGAAGGCTCGGCCGTCAGCCCGGTTCTCAGGGACGATGTCCATTTGAACGAAAGTGTCTGGCTGGGCCGCGGCAGCTTCACTCCAGGGTTCAACCAGCAATGGGGGCTGCCCGTACATTTCTTTTGCGGGTTCACCGCAGACCAGTCTGCGGGCGCCCGGAACATGTTCACCTCGAACCGATCGGATGCCTTCGCTTGTGGCCTGGCGGATCTGCCGGCAGGGGATTTATTTCTTCAGCTCTACCAGGGGAGCTGCAGCCCTTGGATCGACTATCGCTCCGATTTGTGGAAGCACCTCCGCGGGCCCGGCAGTTTGCAGCTGGGCGCAACCTGGTTGTGGTCTGTGCGGCCGGATTATCGTCAGGCGATCAGCGCGTACTACCAGGGCCTGGTCGACGCGGGCATCATCCACAGGCACCAGAATTCAGAACGGAAAACCGCGGTGGCGCTCACCCCGCAGTTTTGCACCTGGGGATCGCAGGTGGATCGCAAGAAAGGCGGAGCGAATCTGGACGAGGCGTTCCTGACGGAGATCTACCGCGAGCTGAAGGCTTCGGGCATGAAGCCGGGTTTGTTTTCGATCGACGATAAGTGGGAAGAGGCTTACGGCAACCTGGTTCACAGCGAATCCAGGCTTCCGCATTTCGAGAACTTTCTCGATCAGCTGAGGGCCGACGGCTACCGGATCGGCTTGTGGGCCGCCCTCATGCGCTGTGAACGGCCTGCTGACCTAGGCTTGACGGTAGACAATGTGCTCAAGCAGCCGGATGGGAAACCATACCTGGCGGGCAACTACGACGGCGCCCATTACTATCTTCTTGATTTCACGCAGCCGGAAGTGGAGCGGGTGCTTACGGACGTGGTCCGTAAGTTCATGCGCAGGTATAAGCCCGACCTGTTTAAATTTGACTTCGGCTACGAACTCCCCGCGGTTGGTGTTGCTGCTCCACAGGACAAAAATTTCACTGGGGAACGGCTCATGGCGAGGGGCCTGTCCTTCGTCGTCAAGGCGATGCGGGAGGAGAATCCAGACCTGGTGGTGATGTACTACCAGCTGTCCCCGCTTTTCCTGGACTACTTCGATCTGCACAGCACCGATGATATGTTTCTCGCAGCGGGGGAGTACGACCTGGAAGCCAATCGAAGGCTGTATTTCAGCAGCCTTCTGGCGCCACTGGGCATACCAAGCTACGGCTCGTCAGGCTACGACTGGGCCAGCTCCCCGAGCATCTGGTTCGACTCTACCGCAATCGGTACGATTGGCTCCCTCAATGACTTTGAGAGGGACGAACGCGGCGAGGGAAGTACCCCCGCACTGGTGGCCAAATTCAACGGGCTGGCCAAAGTATTGCGGCACGCGAACACGTTTGAGGTATTGCCCTTTGGCTCTATTTCCGAGGCGCCCACCTTCGGTGCGCACGCCCGGTCCTGGGCGCGCATGGAAGATGGACAACTTGTGCTGCTCGCGTATCGGCCGCCTGTGCCCGGAGAAGAGAATCCACTCAAGTCTCAGCCGCAGGATCGCCGCATTCGGGATGTAGTCCGCGCCTCCGCGCCGGTAGTGGTTGCTTCACAGGGCAGCGAAGGCATCACTCGTTGTGACAAGCTGGCGATCGTTGCCTATGCGGGCGGAGACATCTTCGTTCGGCGCGAGCAGGGAAAGAACGCCGAGGTGTCGAATCACTATTTTGGAAATAAGACGGTGCCGGGCACGGCTTCGATCACAGGCGGCTTTTTGCAAATTACCGCGGCCGAGCACGATGCAGCAGGCAATCCGCTCGAATGGATCGAAGTCCGCATCTCCTGAGCGGGGGGCCGGTCACCGGCATCTGCAAATGGAGTACACAATTTAGTCAATTGCCAAACAGACAGTGCGCGGGCGGCGTGCTAGTTTTCAGATACCCACGGTAGTCCCATCGGTAGTTTTTTGATAGCTCAAGCCTGGAAATCGTAGCGTCGGGAAGCACTCTCCCGTATCGCCAGCAGCTCTTCAGTATGACTGCGGTTCTTTGGAGGGGGCACAGATGAACACCAAACAGTTATTGCGGCTTTTAGCCTGGATTGTTTTCGCCTGGTTGCCGGTCTCATCGTTCTCGCATGTTCTGGCCCAGGTGGATGCGACTCAGGATGCGCCTTTTGCGAGCTGGCGACGATGGCGCTCAACCCGCCAGAGACGAAATCGCGTCGGTTCATTTACCCGATTGTACGGCGGGTATTCGGGTTAGCTTCCGGCATTTGCATTCCAGAACTGCTCTATTTCTTCAAGCGTCTGGTTCTTCGTTTCGGGCACGAAGAACCAGGTGAAGATTGCCTGGGTGAGGCACATCACTGCGAGAAATCCGAAGGTTACCGCCTTGCCGATCTGGTTGAACGCGTAGGGAAAGAAGAGCACCACGAAGGCGTTGGTGATCCATTGCGTCAGCACGGGTACGGTCATCGCGATCCCGCGAACATCGGTCGGGAAAATTTCCGGAATCAGGGTCCAGAACACTGGCCCGATGCAACTGGAAAAGAAGGCCAGGTAGGCGAGGATCAGCGCGAGCACCAGAGGCCCGTGAAAACGATCGGTGGCCACGGTGATGATTAGTAACAACAATGCAATCGCCATGCCGGCAGACCCGGTTACGTAAAGGGGTTTACGGCCGAAGCGATCGATCATCCAGAAGGAGCTGATGGTGAAGACAAGTTCGGTGATCCCGATCAGGAATGTGGCGGCGAGCGCACCATCCATTTTCCATCCCGCCGAGCGGAAGATGGCAGGCGCGTAGTCGACGATGGTGTTGATGCCCGAGACGTGAATCAGAATGGCGAGAAAGAAGCTGACCTTCAGGGCACGGGTGACCCCAGGTCGCCGCATGCCCTCGCGGCCGCCGGGCCCTTTCGCCACCGCAGCCTCGATCTCTGCCACCTCGAAGGCTGCGGTTTCGTGATCGCTGATGTTTTCGAGTAGTTGGAAGGCCTCCTGGCGCTTGCCGGCCATCATCAGAAAGCGCGGTGTTTCCGGAGCTATCAGCATCAGCACAAAAAACAGGATGGATGGCAGTACGCCGGTGGCAAACATCCAGCGCCAGTTGTCAGGTCCGCTGTTTCTGAGTAGATAGTTGATGCCGTAAGAGATCAGGATCCCGATGACGATGGACATCTGATAGAGAGAACCCATGCGCCCTCGCATGGAGGGCGGGGAAACCTCGGAGATATACATGGGGGCCAATAGCGAGACGGCGCCTACTGCCAGGCCGCCAGCGAAGCGGGCCGCGACGAAAAGGTGGAAGGTGGGCGCCAGCGCTGCAGCTATCGAGGTGATTGCAAACAGAACCGCCACCCAGGCCATGATGGTTTTGCGTCCGTACCGGTCCGCGAATCTGCCGGCAGCCAGTGATCCGACGACACAGCCGAAAAGCAGGGAACTGAAAGCCCACCCCAAACCGAGATCGTTCAGCCCGAAATGTTCCGTCAGGAACGGACCGGCCCCAGTGATGATGGCGATATCGAAGCCGAAGAGCAGAGCGCCGAGGGCCGCGGCACTGGCCAGCAATATCAGGTAGCGCAAGTTGATTGCTGGTTTCGCCGTGCTTGCCGTTTCCATGCGAGTGTCAACAGTATCTGGCGTATTTGCTTGTGTCCAGATCCTTGAAGAGGTCTTGCAATTCATGTGAAAGGTATGATCGAGTGCGTCATGCGCCATGGACTCGGCTTACCTGCCAACTTTACTGAATTGAGATCCGGCCGCCTGCGCGGCGATCATCGTGATCCGTTTGAAGTGATCATTGGAGCCCCGCGTACTATAGACTAAGCAGCCGCTGAATGTCCCTTCCTGCCGGAAGTGCGATAAAGTAGTGGTTGGCCCCCAAGGGCAGCCCCGCTTTCTGCGGGGCAACCAGCGTCCCCGTCGTCTAGCCCGGCCTAGGACACCGCCCTTTCACGGCGATAACACGGGTTCAAATCCCGTCGGGGACGCCAAAACTCCTAAAATGAGCGTTTTAGTTGGGCCATTTGACGTGACGGTGGGCCCAGCTAGGTCGCAGCCCGGCATCTAACCCCGCATGACAAACCAGCGGAGTCGCTGGAAGCTGCCCGCGGGGCGGCATTGGGCCATGGTTGGGCTGGCATTGCTGCTTTTCGGGCTGGTCGCCGCTTTTGTGGATCTCAAGCCGCAAGTGCGCGAGAACTTCTTCTTTTCACCTAAAGACCCGGAATTTCAACAGACAAGCAAGATCGACAAGCTGTTTCCCGGCGGCAGCCAGATGATCGTGAACGTGGCCGGCCCAATTGGCTCCGCACGCTACCTGGAAAAACTCGGCCGGCTCACGCGAGAGCTGACGGCATTAAAAGGCGTGACCAGTGCCGACAGCCTTACCGAAGGCCCCAAAGATCTGAAGGACGCGGAAAAGAGCGCCTTCTGGAGCCGGCTGCTGCTGGCGAAAGACCGGCGGTCCTCAAATATCGTCGTGTTCGTCAACGAGGATGCTGACTCGCAGCCGCTGATCGCGCACATGGAGGCGATCGAAAGCAAGCTCGAGGCGAAGGATTTTCACATCCAGACGGCCGGCGCGCCGCTCATCGCTGAGATGATTCGGCGAAGTTTGAAGCATGATTTCGAAACCTTCAGCCTGACTTCGTTTCTGCTTTTTGGCGCGGCCATGTGGGTGCTCTTCCGCTCATGGAAGCTGACGATTGGTATCCTCGCGACCTGCTCCAGCGCGGTGTTGATCACGCTGCTGCTCCAGCAGATGCTGGGGCAGAAAATCGGTATTCTAACGGCGAACCTGACGACCATTATCTTTGTGGTCACACTCTCGCACCTGGTGTACATGACGTTTAACTGGCAGTCGCTGGCGGCTACAGCGAGTGGCGGCGAGGGGCGGCAGTCCCTGGGCGGCAAAGCGTGGCGCATGACCCTGCCGGCATCGTTCTGGTCGATGGTGAGCGCGTCCCTGGGGTTTGGCAGCCTGCTGCTGGTACGCGCTCAGCCACTGAAGCAATTAGGCCTGGGGGGCACGGTGGGTACCATCATCGCCCTGGTGACGGCTTACCTGATGTATCCATCGTTTCTTGATTGGGCCCGGCCCAACGAGGTGCGGGCCGTGGGAAGTGGCGAGAGCCGGTCGTCATTCTGGGAGCACAAATTTGCCTGGGTTGCCCTGCTGACGGTCGCGGTGAGCGCAGCCCTGAGCCTGGGCTTGACGCGGCTGAACACCGATCCCAGCCTGTTGGACTACTTCCAGAAGGGCAAGCAGCCGCGCGAAGGGCTCGAGATTGTCGATCGCAACGGGGGCACGAACCCACTCACGATCGTGGTGGCGCCCAGGGGCGGGGGCCGGCTCGACAACGGTGACCAGTACGACCACATGTGGGACTTGCAGGATGCGCTGGAAAAGCAAAAGGGGGTGGGCACCGTGCTCTCGCTGCCCGTGCTCATGGAGGAGGCACACCGGCATCCATTTGCCCCGCTGCTGGGATGGAAGAGGTTGGTTAACATCCTCAATGAGCCGAAGCATCAACGCGTGGCCGCGAACTTTCTGACGCAGGACCGGAAGCTGACGGCGTTTTACCTGCGGATGGATGAGCATGGGCGCGGCCAACCCCGCGTGGCGGTAGTACGCGATCTGAGGGAGACGGTGCGTAAGGCAGGGTTCGTGCCCTATCTTGTCGGGGGTTTTTACGAACTGCAGGGAGCGCTGGCGCAGATGGTCGCGCACAGCCTGGTGACGGGGCTGGGGTGGCTGTTCCTGTTTTTCGTTGGTGTGGCGCTCGCGGTGGCGCGCAACCTGCGCGTCGCGCTGGCCATGGTGGCCAGCCTGGTACTAGTTCCGGTGTGCATGCTGGGCGGGGTGGGGTTGCTGGGGGTGCCGATCGATATCATCTCAGCGCCTGCGACGAATGTGTGTATCGGGATGGCCATCGACTCGATGGTGCACCTGGTATTCGCCGTCCGCCGTGCGAACAAAGATGGCAAGCAGGGCTGGGATGGCTGGGTGGCGGCGCGACAGGAGCAGTGGCGCGGTATTGTCTACTCCGATGTGATCATCGGGGCCGGCTTCGCGATTTTTGCGCTCTCAGGCTTTCCTCCGACCCAGCGATTCGGGTTGGTGGTGCTGGGAGGTACAGCGATTGATATTGCGGCAAACCTGTTTCTGCTGCCTTTGCTGGGTGGAGCAGAGTTGGGAAAAGTGAGCCATTGGCTACCTAAAATGCATAGGGTGAGATCGAGCTGATGGACGCAGTCCATCCATGCACTCTGAGCAAAGGGCCTGCAGTTGCTCGCAGGCCCTCTGACTCGATCACTGTTCCGACGACAACCTCCAGCGGAAGCCGAAGGAGAGCGTTGGCCGGTAGTACTCACGCTGTACCGGATAGATTTTGCTTCCGTTATAGAACCCGAATACTTCGTTGCTCATGTTCAAGGCCGAGAAGATGAACTGCACACCCTTGTACAGGCGGTAGCTGCCCTGCGCGTCGAACTGCGTATGAGGGTAGAAGTAGTTGTCGCCCGTAGGGCCGCGCAACCCCAGGATGGGATCTTTGGCTGGTCCCGCGCCGGCGTTCCACTGGTAGGTCGCTATGCTCTGGTCGTTGTGACTGATGGCGAACCTTCCAGAGAACCGGCTCTTGTCATACAGCAGATTCACATTCCAGTCGTTAGGTGAATTGCGGTCGAGCGACGGTTTATCGGTTCTGCCCCCATCGAACCCTGCGGGGAAGGTGACTTGCGATACCGTGTGGCTGTAGTTCGCGTTCATCCCAAACCCGTTGAGGAGTCCGGGCAGGAACGAGAAGCGCTGTTCCCATTGCGCCTCAAATCCCTGCAGATGGGCGCTCGGTCCGTTGATCGACTGGGTCAACTGGTAGGTCTGGTTGGTCCCGTTGTAATTGGAAATGAGATTGGCCGTGGGATAGATAGGGTCGGAGAGCTGCTTGTAGAACCAACCCGCCTGCAAAATGCCCAGCGGCTGGAAGAAGTGCTCGGCGAGAACGTCGAAGTTGTTGGCCTTGGTGGGCACCAGGTCAGGGTTGCCGGTGGCAATCGTCGGATACGGTGTTTGATTGGGATCAATGATGGTGGCTGGTACCAGGTCACCGATGTTCGGCCGGGCCAGCCCACGGCTATAGACTGCACGCAGGTTCGTATCTTTTTGCAACTGATATTGCAGTGCCACGCTGGGCAGCGCGTTGAAGTAGCTTGCATTTTTGCGAATGGGCACGATGACAGGATTGCCATTGCTGTCGAACGTAATCTGGTTGGCCAGGAAGTGAGTCGCCCCGTTGTCAAACCGGACCCCGCCCTGCAGCCGGTACTTGCCAAAGAAGATAACGTCCTCGATGTACCCGGCGGAGATCCGCTCATCCGCGTTGAAGAAGGCCGATGCATCGGAGGCCGTGGTGTCCGCGGCGGTGAAGGATCCCGAGTTTGCGGCAAGCGCGGCCAGGCCTTTGCCAAAGGAGAGCGTGGGGCCGTACGCCTGTCCGCCAATCGCGAACGACTTGTTGTAATAGGTGGGATTGGTGTAGTTGCCGGCAACGGAGGCCAGCGTGAATGGGCTGGATGCATTGTCCGCGAGCACCAGGTCCTGGCTCGCCTGGCGTTGCGTCGAGTAGGAGTTGCGGACTTTGAACCCAACGGAGAAGGTGCTTGGGTGGCTGTACACCGTGTAGTTGTGCGCCAGCGTTGCAGACCCCTGCACATTGACCTGGGTCGCGTGGTACCGGTAAGAAGTAGCTTCATTCACGCCATAACCAGTGGCGTCAAAGCCGTTGGCGCCGTCGATCGCTTTCAGGTTTGGCCGGTACGGATTGCTTTGGTCGGCGACAAAGGTTACGTTTTGCGGTCCGCTGAAGTAAATGGTAGGGAAGCTCTGTCCGCCAATGTTATGTCCGCGCGAGACGGCAGCGTCATACGTGATTACGTCTTTCGGTAATTCGTGCCGCGCTCCCGTCAGCACGCTGAATACCTGCTGATCGGGCCGGCGCACATACTCGCGATACCGCCAGCTACCGGCACTGCAGGCGCCAGACTTTTGATCGGCAGCAGAACACTGCGCAACATCATCCGGGCTATCGAACGATACGCTCGATCCGTTTGCCGACTTCAATGTGCCGGCCGCGGGCGTGTACACATGGGTCTCCCCAAAGTCGTGGAAGTCAGAGTAGAGACCCTGCACGTACGCGGTCATCGTGGGACTGATTTTGTAGTCCGTACCCAGATTGAAACCGTAGCGGGTGCGATAGTAATTGTAAGAACGAAAGTCTTCGCTGCTGATGTAGGCCACGTTCGTTCCATCGGCCAGTGATCCCGCCGTCTGCGACGGCTCCAGATCATCGATGCCGCGGTTGGTGCGGTCCCATGTGCCACCGAGCAGAAAGCCGAACTTCTTGTCGGTGCCCCAGCGATGGCCGAAAGTACCGTCGAAGCCGCCGCGCCAAAAGCCATTTTGCAGGGGGTTATAGCCGGCCGTGCTGCCGAGCGCGTAGGTGGGCTTGTCCTGCGGCATGGGCGTCACCAGGTTGACCGTGCCACCGATTCCGTCGGCATCCTGATCAGCCGCCAATGTCTTGTACACCTCAATCCGCTCGATGCCGTTGGCGGGAATGGCATCCATCTTCACGTTGCGCACGGTCACCTCCACGGAGGGGATGTTGACGCCATTGATGGTGAGGTTGTTGAGACGGGGTTCGGTACCGCGAATCTGGACGTACTTGCCTTCGCCCTCGTCGCGTTCCAGCGATACGCTGGGCAGTCGTCCGATCGCGTCGGCGACGTTGGTGTTGGGCAGGCTCTGGATTACGCCCTGCGGCTCCACCTGCACAATTTCAGAGGACATGCGCTCGACGTTGATGGCCTCTGCATCGCCCTGCAAACGAGGCGCAGTGACGATGACCGAATCAGAACCGGAGCCAACGTTGAGCACAGCCGCGATGGTCGAGGCCTGCCCGGCGGAAACTGTAACCTGCGTACTGTATGCGTTGAATCCAACGTACGAAGCGGTAATCGTGTATTGACCCGCGGGCACATTCGGCATGCGAAACTGACCTTCATTGCCAGTCGCAGTTTCCCGGCCGGTGGGCTGCACGACGATACGCGCCCCGATCAGGGCCGAACCCTGGGAATCCTGCACCGTGCCGGTGATTCCGCCGCTTGCTGTTTGGGCAGGCAGGCGCGCGGAGAAAAAACTGAATGCCAGGGCAAGTAAAACTATGAATAAACGACGTAAACACTGCATGACTGCCTCCGGTATGGCTGGCACACCGATGCCGTTGGATCGTCACAATCACGGAAGCAAAAAGAGGACAGAGGAACTAGTTACTGTCTGCTTTTGATTGAGAGGAGCTAAACCAGCGCACAGGGAGTTGCCTTCTTAGTAGGTAACGGCGTGAACCTTAAGCAAGGCTTAAGGAAGTAAGAAGCGCGCAGGATTTTAATGGTCGCGGCGTGTATTTAATCTCTGGGTAACGGGCTATTCATCTGGCATTCAAGCAAGCGGCGAGTTTGCTTCGCTGGGCGGCGAAAGGTGTCTTACGCAGCGCCAACTTTTTCAGGAGCAGTCTGCTTAGAGTGATGACCCGCGTCTAAAGCGGCTCTGTGGGCATTTCGGATTCGGCTCTCTCCTTGACTACAAGCCCGGAGCACCCGAGATTGTGGTTGGGGATGAGCCAATTCTGAAGTTCTCACGCACCCTCTTCAGGCCGGCAAGGGGGGCAGCCGGGAGGGTACACCGAGGTGTCTCGTCCCCCATGTACAAAGCATTTGCAGTGCAGGCAAAAGCTCTTTGCCTGCGGAGTGGAGGGAGTAGGTGACTTGCACCGCGGGCGTGTCACTGGCTTTGCGCTGCACAATGTGTGCGGCTTCGAGTTCACGTAATTGCGCAGTCAGCACCTTTTCGCTGACATTGGACAGTCTTCTGCGCAACTCGCCAAAGCGCAATGGGCCGTAGGCGAGGTGCCATACAATCTGCACCTTCCACTTGCCGGCAATGATGTTGGTGGTCGCCTGTACCGGGCATCCATAGTGACTCTTCTTCATGGGCCTCTCCTTTCAGACATGCAGCATGCCGCCGCTAGCAGTTTGCGCCAATCCTATCCACTGAGGGTTGGACGGATAAGTCGAGCGAACCACGCGATGGCTATTTGTTCACGGGACGCGTGATTACCTTTTTGTGCGTACTACCGGAGGCGCGAGGCCCATGCTAGCATCTCGCTTGCAATGAGGGGAAAGGAGACGCAAATGGCGACTCATTTGAACCATGCCGAGATGAAGAAGTTTGTTATCGAGCATTTCGAAGACTTTGTGAACCGGCGTAAGCCGGAGGTGATTCAACGCAACATGACGCCCGATTTTGTGGATCATGACGGGCCGGGCAACAAGCCAACGGGTATCGCCGGAGATGAGAGCATGATGCGTGCCATGCACGAGAAAATGCCAGATCTTCGCATCGAAGTCCTCGATTGCCTGGCTGAAGGGGATAAGGTTGCGTGCCGCAACATCTGGCGATGGACCGATCATTCCTCGGGGCAAGCGATGCAGTTCCACGGTTTTGTGCTGTGGCGGTTTGAAGGCGGTCAAATCGCCGAACGGTGGGCAACCGTAACTTCGCCGGCCCCCGGTTCGGTATGGGCAATTGAATAACAAACCCACTGGCAACAAGGAGCGGAGGCAATGATGAAAGTGGCACTCTATGGGGCAACGGGGCGGACGGGAAGCCGTATCCAGCGGGAGCTGGTAAGCCGCGGGCACCAGGTAATTGCTGTGCAGCGGGATGGAAAAGCTCAGCCAACAGAAGCCGGCGTGACCTGGGTATCAGATGATCTCTCGCAGGTGGCGCACATCAGCGAAACGATACAGGGAGCCGATGCCGTGGTGAGCGCCTATGCACCACCTCAGAACGACACCGACGCGTTGGTGGGCGTATGCCAGCGGCTGGCCGGGGCGGTCGCGCAGAACGGCGCAGCACGTCTGCTGGTGGTTGGGGGCGCCGGTCTTCTATTGGTGGCTCCCGGCGTGACGTTGATAGAGTCCGGGCACTTGCCGCCGGAATGGTTGCCGATCGCGAGGTCCCACGCGAAAGCTCTGGCCGCGCTTGAACAGTCGCCGATCGACTGGACGTATCTATCGCCCGCCGCAATGTTTGAACCAGGGGAACGCACCGGACACTATCGCGTCTCGCGGGATACGTTGCTGACTAACGAAGCCGGGGAGAGCCGCATCTCGATGGAAGATTATGCGATCGCTGTGGCTGATGAACTGGAGCAGCCGAAGCACCGGCGCGGCCGGTTTGCGGTTGCCTGGTAGAGGGGGCAACGGCGCCGCAGGCAAGCAGTTGATTGATCCCCCTGCTGCGCGTATTGCTTGCGCGCTTGGCGCGATAGCGTAGAATCTCGCGATCAGCGAAATCACCTACATGCGCCTGCAGCGAGATGCGGCACTTTCCCTCAGTCTTACTTAATAGGCATGCAGAAGCACAAAGAGTTTCCGTCTGGATCGGTCACGGAAAACTCACGAAGTCCCCAGGTCTGATCGATGGGCGCCGTATGCACTGGGGAGTCCGGACGCAGGGACGTGTTTAGCCCTCGTTGTTGAAAGGTGCGGTAGCGCTCGTCGACATCTTCCACAAAGACCCGATTGACTGAACCAAAGTTACCGTCACCTGCATGACGTGAGAGTTGTATCTCGGCTCCTTCTCGAATCAAATCGATGACTCCGTTGGCCAACTCGCGTTCTTCGTGCCCCGGCCAGCTGCGCTCGAAGTCGAGAATGCAGGTGTAGAACGCAACGGATTCGCTCAGATCGCGAGCCCTGATCACAGGAACTATCTTCATGCGTTCCCCTGTTGGTTGGAGAAAGGGTATGTGGCCGCGAATAGCAGCTAAGTCGGCTGTCGGTAGAATAGCGCAGTTCGATAGAACATTGGTACGAATGATCAGGCGGAACAAGCCAACGTTTGTCTATTATTCATCTATTACGAGGTCCCGGCACATGGATAGGGCAAATCGCGGAAACGTGGGAAACCGTATCACGGCAATCGTTGCGAACTCGCTGGACAGTCCGGCGGGCACCCAGGATCTCGCGCAGCAGGCACATCAAAGCCGAACCCAGTTCCATCGCCTGTTTCGGAACCTAATTGAGGAGACACCGGCAGCCATGCGGCGCCGCCTGTTATTGGAAAGAGCAGCCTATCAACTAACGCACAGCGGCAGTGCAGTCACCGAGGTCGCATTCGACGCCGGATACGGTTCGCTGGAAGCATTCACGCGAGCTTTTCGCAGAGCGTTTGGCAAGTCTCCCAGCATGTACCGTCGCATGCGTGAGCCGCACTTCCGGTTGCCGGCGCCAAACAGAATCCACTTTTTTGCTCCAGGTTCGGCCATCAGAGGAAGGGGAGATATGGACTTATTCGATCGTTTTGCAGGCAATGACTCATGGCACACGCGGCGGTTGCTGGAGTACGCAAGCGCCCTGACAGACGAAAAGTTGGATCAGCCGCTGCCTACGGTGGTCGAGCTGCTGCCCTGGCGAGAGTCGAACAAGACGTTGAGGCAATTACTGGAGAACATCGTCTACACCAAGGAAGTCTGGACCGCCGCGCTGTCAGGAGCCGAGATGGATATGAATGGGCCTCCCCCCTCACGGCGATCACCGCAAGCGATGCTGCAAAGGCTTGCTGATACAGACGAACACCTGCATCGCATTCTGAGTGATGTGCGGAACCGCTCCGCATGGGATGACACTTTCGTCGATGCGCTTTGCGAACCTGCCGAGACCTTTACGTTCGGTGGTGTCTTCGCTCACATCATGACCTTCAATGCGCATCGCCGACTGATGGCAATGGACGCCCTGCGGCAACTCGGCGTGCCTACCGAAGGGTTTGGCGATCCTATGGAATTTGAAGAAAGTGTGGCGCCCTGGAATCGAAGCTTAACAACCACGACGCCTTAAGCAATCGCCGCTGTCCCTTGAATCGGGCGCCCTGCGGAAAGTGAGTCGGCATGAGAGCTGAACCCCTTCGATTGAAGGGCGCGGTTGTGTCACATCCAGCCATCGATGCATGGATGAAAAGGCATGCCGGCGTGTTGGGCGACATTGCTCAGCGTTGGTTTGCGGTGATGCGCGCTTGTGGAGACGAAGTCCGGGAGCTTTTGCACGATGGCTGCCCCGTTGCATGTTTTGGCGATGTGCCCTTCGGCTACGTGAATGTCTTCACCTCTCACGTGAACGTAGGGTTTTTTCAGGGTGCGGGGCTGCCCGACCCAGCGCGGTTGTTGCAGGGCGCGGGCAAATTTATGCGGCACGTGAAGTTGCGGCCGGAAAATGCGATCGATGCAACGGCACTCCATTCGCTCATCGAAACCGCCTATGCGGAAATCAAGAAGCGAGTGGAGAATGGGTAAGTAGCTTTTCAGTCAACTTGCGTTCCCACGCAAGGTTTTGCGTGAGGCGAGCTGATGAGAGGGTAGGATGGGTCCCGGGGCAAGAAGATCGCATGAACATGCTCGCACGCCTTGATCGCTGGCAGCAGGAAGGCGTGATCTCTGTGGAGCAGCACGCACACCTCCAGAACCTCTCAAGAGGAGAACCCTTTTCGCTTTTCCTTGAGCTCAACGTTTTGCTTTATGCCGGCGTGCTGGCGTTTGTTGCCGGATTGGGATGGACCATCACTACCTGGTCCCAGCAACTTGGGAGCGTCCTGATCGTGACCCTCCTCTCTGGGTTGCTCGCCGCCTGCCTGTGGTACTGCTTCTCCCGGGCGGCCCCATGGTCTTTCGCACAAACTGCCGCACCGACCCATGTTTTAGACTATGTGCTTTACCTGGGCAGTCTTGTCTGGTGCCTGGAGCTTGCTTACCTCGAGACGCATTTTCACTTGCTCGCAGGTCAATGGGATTTGTATTTGCTGGCGACGGCCGGCTTCTTTTTCCTGCTCGCCTACCGGTTCGATAATCGATTCGTACTGTCGCTGGCGTTGTCTTCTCTTGCGGGATGGTTTGGCCTCACCATCGCACACTGGCCGACGCATCAGGATTCGGCCTACCGCGGATATGCGCTGCTCTACAGCCTGCTTGTGGGCGTAGGCGGAGCCGCGCTGCAGCACCGCGGCCTGAAACCGCACTTCTTCGGAACATATCTCAACCTGGCGGCAAACGTCTGGTTTTGTGCATTGCTCTCGGGTGTGTGGCAGCCGCAAAGATACGGTTTCTGGCTGTGCGCGTTGTTGGTCACCTGCGGCGCGTCGCTTGCGTGGGGCGTCCGGCGCCGCCAGTTTGCCTTCGTTGCTTATGCCACGGTGTCACTAGTGTCCGGTTAACGACTGCACCTCGAGCTGCAACCGTCTGATTTGTTTCA
>CAZZVD010000112.1:0-13956 GCA_964657465.1 uncultured Acetobacteraceae bacterium
TCGCCACCGGAAGACTACCGCTACTGCGCCTGTTCTCGACTCCACCTGTGCGCCTCTCCCCCTCCACGCTTCTTAACAGAGCTCCAGGATCGGACAAGCGAAGGGACCTGCTCCCGCGTACAACATGCTGGACCGGTGAGGGACCGGTGAGGACAGACGGGACGTTCACAATCTTTATCGAGGTTGCGGACGGAATAATCACCGAATCACATTCGGGAATTACTCTGTCTCTCCCCGACGTCTGCGGATTTCTCACCACAACCCTCAGCTTCCGACCACAATGCCTTAATCCCTGGACGGGTGCCCCATGTTCGCCGACTCCGGCGTACATGGGTTGAATACGACGGGCGAAGCCTTCAAACGTTCTCACTCCACTTACTAAGAACATCGAAAAAACGTCATCTTCAACCCACGTACGCCAACGTCGGCGAACATGGGCACCCGTCCAGGGGGCACGGGGAACAGACGGAACGTAACCTTTGCGGTATCGTTTTTCAAGTTGCCTTGCCCCATTGTGAGGATGGGGATCGTCCCGTCTGTCCAGCCGGTCCCTTACTCCGGGTCCTCCTGGTGGTCTTCTTGTAGCAACGCGCCAGAGATCGTTCCCTGAAACTCTCCCGAGGCAGCGAAGAAGACCGGGTTATTGGCTGAGTCGGCCAACACCGGCGCCACTGCCTCGCTAAAGGAAAGGGTGCCGGAGGCGTTTTTGAAACGGCCAGTGCCACCAGTGATCTCAAAGGACAATGCACAGTGTGCGTCCCCCGCCGCAAGATCGATGCAATCGCTCCCTGCGTAAGTTTGACGTTCAATAGGCTGCCGTCGCGGAAGGGAAATACGCCCGCACCGAAATCACTTGGGAGGCTTGGCGGGGCAGACGGAACGTAACCCTTTGCAGTATTATTCTCAAGTTGCTCTGCCCCATTTGTGAGGATGGGGATCGTCCCGTCTGTCCCTCCCGGCCCGTTCCCCCAGGCCTGGGCATCAAAGTAAACGAAGAAGCCATGCGCAACCTGTGCCGCCCAGGTGAATTTTTCACCGACACAACCTACTGGGATTCCCAGTCGGCGGCGACAAGGCTTACACGTAGAAAGAAACCGTCGGGCGAGCCTGGGAGATAAGGGCGAATATCGGGTCGGAAACATGGGGCGGGAAGTTCACCTGTAGTACGTCGGTTAACGATCGGCGCACTCTGCAGTAAACTTTCCGTCCCGTCCCCGAGTTCCCAGTGTCCGACCACATCCTTAACGATCGCGGCGACGCGATCCATGTCGGTAAGCGGCAGAACCTGTACTGCCCTTCATCCGATTACGAAAAGGGGACTCTTCATGGATTCCGAACTGCGCGCTGCGAACGGTATCGCTGCTCCCGGGAAGTTAATGCTGCAGGCGCTCGTATGGCTTGCTTGCACCACGGGCGTCGCTCCTGCACAGCCATCGCCCGTCCGCCCGCCCTTTCTTTCGAGCGCCACGCGCGACATAGCCTCATTTGAGAAATTTGAAACGGACCGTCTGGCGGCCGCACAAAGCTCCGTCGATCAACTGGAGGCGGTAACGGGAGCCCGGACCATCGCAAACACGCTGGTGCCTTATGACGAAGCCATCCGGCAGTTGGATGCGGCCACCAACCTGGCCGCCCTCATGCAGCAGGTTCATCCAGAGCCTGAATTTCGGGACCATGCGACTTCGATGACCACAAAGGTCAGCAGCGCGGCGACCGCATTGTCGCTGAACCAGGGTGTCTATCAAGCACTGTCATCTTTACCCATGGGCAAGGCGGACCCTGCCACACAATACTATGTGCAGCGCCAACTGCTGGAGTTTCGCCAAGCCGGCGTCGACAAAGATGATGCGACACGCAGGCACCTCAACGAGCTCAACGATCAGCTCACCGAAAAATTGTCGATGTTTGACCGCAACATCTCAGACGGCCAGAATGTCGTCGAGATAACCAGGGTCCCTGATCTGGATGGCCTTCCCGCGGATTACCTGGCCCTCCATAAACCAGGGCCGGACGGCAAGATTCGTATAACCACGAATTATCCGGATTTCTTTCCGGCCATCACTTATGTCAGGAGCGAGGACCTACGCCAACGTCTCATGGTCGCCTTCGGCAACCGCGGTTATCCAAAGAACCGTGAGGTGCTCAGAAGCATCATGCAACTGAGGTACGAGATCGCAACAAAGCTGGGTTACCGCTCATGGGCCGACTACAATTCTGCCGATAAGATGATCGGGAACGGCAAAAATATTGCCGTCTTTCTTCAACAAATCGACGCCGTGACCCATCCGCTTGCCGAGCGGGAAGCCACGGTGTTGCTCGCAGAAAAGCGGAAAACGTACCCAGATGCCAATGAACTGCAAATGTACGACTCCGACTATTACCTCGATCAGGTCCGCCGTTCTGCCTTCAACTTTGATTCGCAGACGGTACGGCCCTACTTCGCCTATAACCGTGTGAAGCAAGGAGTGCTCGCGACTGCCGGATCCCTCTTCCATGTCAGCTTCCGCCAGGAAGACAACGTAACCGCCTGGGACCCTTCGGTCGAGACCTGGGACGTCATCGACGACAGCCGAGTGATCGGTCGGTTCTATCTCGACATGCATCCCCGGCCTGGCAAATACAGCCATGCGGAAATGGCGCCCGTGCTGGTGGGCATACGAGACAAACAATTACCCGAAGCAGCTTTGGTATGCAACTTTGCCCAACCCACCGCCGACGATCCCGGGCTCATGGATTACGACGACGTCGTGACCTTCTTTCACGAGTTCGGTCATCTGATGCATCACATCCTGGGTGGCCAACAAGCCTGGGCCGGCATCAGCGGCATCAGCATGGAATCCGACTTTGCCGAGGCGCCTTCGCAGATGCTCGAGGAGTGGATGCGCAGCCCGCAGGTGCTTGCTTCCTTCGCGCGCAATGATCGAACCGGGCAGCCGATTCCGGCAGAAACCGTGGCGCGGATGAACCGCGCTTCTTCCTTCGGCCGTGCGGGCAGTATCAGCACAACCGGCGTTGCGTTTCAGATCGCGCTCGCCATGATTTCGTACGACTTGTACCAAGACAGACCGCAGGCGATCGACATCGATCGGACCGTCTTTCATGATCTGCGTCGCTATACTATGTTTGTTCCTCCTCCCGGTACCCATTTCGATGCGGCCTTCAGTCATCTTGGCAACTACTCCTCCGGCTACTACACCTATCTGTGGGACAAGGTGATCGCCGAGGATTTCTTCTCACAGTTCGATAAGACAAATCTGCTGGCCGGCGATGCGGCGATGCGTTATCGGCACTCGGTTTTAGAACCAGGCGGTTCAAAGCCGGCGAACACGGTGGTGATAGACTTCCTTCATCGGCCGCAGGATACGAGGGCATTCCAGTTATGGTTGGGGGAAGAGTTTGTGAATCCGCCAGGGAAGGATGCACCGTAAACTCTTCTGATCGGGTTTGGGGGAAGGACAAAACAAACACCGAGTCACATTCGAAATTGCCCCGTTTATCCCCCGATGTCGTCCCCCGATGTCTCCAGCAAAACAATCCTCCTGGAAATGTTTGAGGAGGGTTCCTCAAGCCGCGAAACGCCGTTCAAAGGCATCTACACCTTTGGAGTCACTCGGAGATGCAGAGGAGATGCACAACAGACGAAGGTACCATCGCCAGTGCGATCTATGATCTGCAGCGATAGCTGGTGCCCAATTTCGCCTGACAGTTGCTCTCATCGGGCAATAAAAATCTGGAGCACTCGGCCGCACTCATATACGCATTCTCGGCATTGTCAGATGTGTTTGCATCAACTATAGTCGCCTTGACCTCGGTTGCGGGAGACCTACATGCTTCAAACAAATAGATATATCCGCAGTTCCAAATGGTGCACAAGCCTTGTGTTCGGGGCGGCCATCGCTCTCTCCAGCGTGGCGCTCGGCCAGGTAAGCGTGCTGACTCAACACAATGACAACAATCGCGATGGCGTAAACGCAGCGGAAACCACGCTGACGCCGGCCAACGTAAACAGCACACAATTTGGCCTGCTCTTCAAGCTAGCCGTCGACGACCAGGTCTATGCGCAACCGCTGTACATGGCGAACGTTACCATTGGGGGAGGAACACACAATATTTTGTTTGTTGCGACCACGAACAATAGCGTATACGCCTTCGACGCCGATTCAGCCAAACAATACTGGCATGCTCGGCTCGGTCCGGCGTACAACGTGAACGATGCGCCGCCTGGCTGTTCTGACGTTTTGGGCAACTCCGGAATTATGAGCACCCCCGTCATCGATCCCACGACCAACACGATCTACGTCGTATCACAAACCTGGGTGAACAACGCATCGACGCACTATTTGCACGCCTTGAGCGTGTTGACCGGAACTGACAATGCCGGCAGTCCGGTAACCATCTCGACCAGCAACTTCAACTCGGTCTATCAGCTGCAACGAGCCGGTCTTCTGCTCGCCAACAATACCGTCTATTTCGCTTTCTCCAGCCACTGTGACCATGGCTCCTATGCTGGCTACACCATGGCTTACAACGCCACCAACCTGAGCCAGGTCGGAGTGTTTAATCCCGGCCCCAATAACAGCCAATCGGCCGTTTGGCAGGGGGGCAACGGGGCCGCTGCAGATAGCACGGGGAGCGTCTACGTGGTCACGGGAAACGGCGCCTGGGATGGGGAAAACGACTTTGGCGAATCTTTTCTGAAGCTCACGAGTAGTCTTGGACTGCAGGATTGGCATACGCCTTCCGACTACGTGACCCTGAACCAGGGTGACGTCGACCTCACTGCATCCGGTCCGTTGTTAATTCCCGGCCATAAGCTGGTCATCGGTGGAGGCAAGGATGGCGTTCTTCACCTCCTCAATACGACCAACCTAGGTCACCTGGGCGATTCGACCGCCGTGCAGACATGGAAAGCGACGTCCTCACATATCCACTCTCTCAATTACTGGAACGGCAATCTCTACATGTGGGGTCAGGGTGACTACATGCAGGTCTATCCTTTCAACGGATCGACATTCAATACAACACCCAGCTACAAGTTGGGGACTAAGGCACTCGGGCATCCGGGTGGCAGTCTTTCCCTCTCGGCCAACGGCAACACCAACGGAATCGTGTGGGCAGCAACCAACAGCAGCGCAGGGGCAGACGGATCTGGTGCATGGCATCAGACAGTCCCGGGAATTTTGTATGCCTACAATGCGACCGGCATGAACTTGCTCTGGACCAACGAACAAAATCCGGCCAGGGACTCCTGCGACTCCTATGCCAAGTTCACCGCGCCCACCATCGCCAACGGCAAGGTCTACCTTGCCAGTTTCGGGCAGCAGCAAACGGCGAGTGGGCAAATCTGTGCTTACGGCGAACTGCCTGCAACCAACCTGATTCCCAACGGCAAGTATGTGGTCGTTAATTTGAATAGTGGTAAGGCGCTCGATGACCCCGGCTTCTCCACCAAAAACTCCGTGGTGATGCATATCTACACCGTGAACAACGGATCGAATCAACAGTGGACCGTGAACAACTTAGGCAATAACGTGATCACGTTGACCAACGGCGCGAGCGGTCAGCTGCTCGATGTGACGGGTGCCTCCAATAACAGCGGCGCTCTCGTCGATCAGTATCCGGCGAATGGGCAGCTGAACCAGCAATGGCGGGTAACTGCCGTTGGCGGTGGAGAGTTTGAACTAGTCAGCGTGCAAAGCGGTCAATCGCTCGATGTCGTCGGCTCTGCCACGGCGAACTCGTCGCAAGTGGACCAGTCCCCGTACCTGGGTCACTCATCGCAGCAGTGGCGATTCCAGGCACCATAGCTCCGAATACCATGCTTTCCTATCCCAGGGTCCGGCTTCGAGCGAGCGGACCCTGTTTCCTTTTACGGAGCAAGCTACATGAAACAATCACGGAGAGGCTTTTTAGCCACCGCTGCGCTCTCGACCGCATCGCTCGCCCTTGCCGTGGGCAGAGACGGACGAGCGCAGGATATGAATCACATGCATCACAAGGAACCGGAGCCGGAGCGCCCTGCGGTTCCGCGGCTGCCGGCTATCCTTTGCAAGGCTACGGGAACAGCTGGGATCGATGCCGCCTATCGAATGCTCATGCGCGGGAGCGACACTCTCGACGCGGCGGTGCACGTCTGCACCACCCAGGAAGACGACCCCAAGGATCATTCCACCGGCGTGGGTGCGTTGCCGAATGCGCAAGGGGAGGTCCAGCTCGATGCCTGCTGCTTTCATGGGCCAACGCAAAAGGCCGCTGCCGTCAGTTGTCTCAGTGGCCTGCGAAACCCAACGCTCGTCGCACGCGCTCTCATGGAAAATAGCAGCAATGCTTTGCTCGTCGGCTCCGATGCACAGACGTATGCGCTTGCGCACGGATTTCAGAAGCAAGACCTGCTGACCCAACGGACTCGCCAGAACTATGAACTGTGGAACAAGCTCCGCGCGATCCCGAACCTGTTCGTAGAGGGAAGTTCTAACCCTGAAGGGGCAAAGTCTTTGAGCGCACAACCTGAAAAATTCCTATCGCAAAAAGAGTTTGACCTGCGGGTGCGTTCCTATGAGCCGATGGCTGTTGCAGAAGGTCTCGATCCGGCGATCGCCTGGCGCGCGGTGTTCGACGTTCTCGCTCCGGCAAGCCAGGCCGTC
Organism: uncultured Acetobacteraceae bacterium; assembly: GCA_964657465.1. Classification (GTDB taxonomy): domain Bacteria; phylum Acidobacteriota; class Terriglobia; order Terriglobales; family Acidobacteriaceae; genus PALSA-350. The sequence continues at coordinate 6,645 of CAZZVD010000112.1, forward strand.
TACGTTTCCGCTATCGACCGGGAAGGCCGGCTATCGTCTGCCTGCACCTCCGCCGGACTGCCCTGGCGTTTGGCAGGAGTATCAAGTGATGTGGCGACGATTGGCGCTGGATGCTTTGTCGATCCGGAGGTCGGTTCGGCTGGCGCGAGCGGCAACGCTGAAGCCAACATCAGGATCGCCGGCGCCCACACAATCATCGAAAACATGCGCAAAGGAATGAACCCGGAAGAGGCCGGGATGGATGCCTTACGCCGCATCGTGCGCTTGTATAAGAGCGATCAGGATGCACTTCGTTCCGTAGAAATTGTTTATTACGTTATGCGCAGGGATGGTACTTACGCCTGCGTGTCTCTGTGGCAGGGTGACCAATCCGGTCACGTCCGCCAGTATGCCATCATGGATGGCGAGTTCGAGCGCCGCACCGAAGACTGCGTCGCCCTCTTCCCGTGCGGTCCACTCGGTGACTGCGCCACGACGCGTGCGGAAAGGCTCGCGCCGCGCCGGCCAGCGAAGGAGAAAAGAAGATGATCAAGAGGCGACTAAGAGGCCTAAGAGGGAAAGCCTGACTGATCAGCGGAGGCATGGGGAACAAACAAAACGTAACCTCTGCAGTATCTTTTTTAAGTTGCCTTGCCCATTGTGAGGATGGGGATCGTCCGGTCTGTCCCTGCCGGTCCTTCAGCCCCAGCATCCATTTGCAACCAGAAAACGCTTTTGGGAGGAGCCATTCCACCCCCCTTTGTCATCCCGAGCGCCCCTTTGTCATCCCGAGCGAAGCCGAGGGATCTGCTGTGCGCCTCTCCCCCTCCACGCTTCTTAACAGAGCTCCAGGATCGGACAAACGAAGGGACCTGCCGTCGTCGTGGAAGCTGCGACAGTTGTGGCGAAAGCGCTGAAGGAAGCTCGGGAAAGTGCCGCGAGTTTCGCCGATCTTCTCATTGCAGATGTGGCTTTTGCGAACGGAGCCAACCAGGTGATCACCTTTGACAAAGCCCTCGGGCGGAGGCCACGGCTACGCCAGCCATCGAAGCATGGCGGGATGATGCAGCCCCGTCACGGTGTCGTTGTTCGCTGCACGTTCAAGTGGGAATCAAAAAACCGCACCGCCGCTGCGCCGATCAGTTCGTGAAGCGCCGGCCGGTTTACGTCGGCAGCATCGATGCATGCCTCTGGGTAATTATCCCTTCCGAGCTGATCGCACTCATTGCCGAAGATCTCGTGACTGACGGAGCCTGGCAGTACCTGCAGCTCCGCATGCGGAATGTATTTAGCCGCGAACTCTGCGTTCTCTTTTGGGGGAGTGGTCAGGTCACCCGCGCCCACGATCACGTAAGCCGGCACCGCCGTGCGTCCAAGCCCCGCCGCGTCCATGCCAAACCCCTGGATGTCGCCAGGCGCCATCGCGAACACTGCCTTAACCCTGCTGTCACGCACCCCCATCGCGGGTCTGGCGTCGATGCTCATCTGCTCGCGCACATAGGCCGGCACCATCTCATTGTTCTTCCAAACTCGCTGATAGGCGAGAAAGAGACCTGGATTGATTTCTGCGCCCCCAATCCAAAGCGCGGTAAAGCCGCCTTGAGAATGACCGGCTACGCCGATCTGAGTGGGATCGATGCGCGGACCCCACTTGGCATCTGCGAGCAGCCAGGAGATATCGAGGCTGAGGTCACGTGGCCTCTGCCAGAGGCGGTTGCGCACATAGAGAGCACTTGCATCGTAGGTGTTGGCTCGGTAGTGATAGGCCATCGCCACGATGTAGCCGCGAGAGGCCAGGTATTCGCCAAACCATGCATATCCAGATCCGTTGCCGCCGGCGCCATGCGAGAAAACGATGAGTGGATGTTTCAAACCGTCCGCCACCGGCGGCGCGTCTTTGTACAGGTGCAGGTTGGTAGACAGAAAGATGTGGAACGGCCTGGCGAGAGGCTCTGGGGCGGCGGGGTAGATCAGCAGAAAGTTCAGCCGCCGGGCGTCTGCAACCGGCTCGGAGAACTCTACCTGCGTCATCCCGACTGTATACAGACTGGTGGGCAGCACGGCTTGACCTCGCGCCTCAGAGCCCGGCGCGCAAGTCAGGCATGAAAGGCCAAGTAACCAACCCGCAAGTCTATCCACGGACCTCATCGCAGCCACCCAACTTTCCTGAACCGAGCCCTGAGTAAGCCCTGATCTTGTGCGCACCACCATGCATCGAGCTCACTTGGTACTTCATTTGCCGTTCAACTTTAAAGGCATCATGAGTAACGCACTACACTTGTGTACATTTCGAAGTATCTCCAAACTACATCAGGACAGAGGCGAAGTGCGACGTTCATTCGATCGATCCTTTTGCTTTGTGCCCTGGAAGTCCCCAGCCCAACAGAGCCTTTGCGGGGACGGGACGTACCCTTTCAAAACAGAGATCGGGCTGCCAGTGGGCCTCCTCGATCCCCACCAGTTCCTCAGCCAAGAGCTCCCGCAGTACGCGACCTTGATCAAACGCATCCGGCAAGAAGATTTAGCCGCCGGCCAGTCCCCGAAGACGCTGACTGATGGGAAAGCGCCTTCGCCAAACCTGGCGGTTGGTAGCAAGCCGCATGGGCGCCGGAAATCAGCAGTTCAGGGAGGCCCGAAAGCGAATCGCGATCGGGTCTCTCTGGTCTCCAACCGATAAATCGTTTGACATGATGCTTTTTTCATTTAATCTTCTGACAATGCAACACAATCTGAAGGGGTTCCGTACCCTTCTCCACAGATAGCTTCCAACGCTGGATTTTTTTGAGGAGCGGGACGGCAATTCCTCTTACAGTCGCTCGCACCAAGCCTGCTATAACGGAATTTTGGGTCAGAAACGCCAAACCCCGGGGATTTGGGCCTCTTTAAAGCAAAGCTGTTCCAACACAACTCAAGCATGAAACCGGCCTCTGGGCTGCGTGCGTAAGCCTGTATCGTTCGCACCGTGGCGCTCCCGCATATCTCTCCTTCGGAGGTATTACCGTGAGCTGTTTGCGCAACGCACTCGTCCTCACCTTTCTGTGCTCGCTGCTTGTTCTTGCGCCCGGCAACCTCCAGGCCCAACAAACGCTGGGTGGCATAACCGGAACTGTTCTTGATCCTTCTGGCAGCGCGGTGCCGGGTGTCGAGGTGAAAGCCGTCTCGGATGACACCAGGCTGGTTCGTACAGCCACGAGCAATGTGGAAGGTGCTTACTCACTGGTCGATCTGCCGATTGGCACTTATACGATTACGTTTACGCGGGAAGGTTTTTCTGTAGAAAAGGTTCCTGGCATTCTGGTCCAGGCGGATCGCACAGTAACACTGCCCGGGCACCTGGCGCTTGGCGCGGTGGCTGATTCGGTGATTGTCGACGTAAACCCGTTGCTCAATGCAGTCGATCCCACAAACGGCTATGTTCTGGAGAGAGCCCAGATCGAATCGATTCCGCTGGCCACGGGCAGCTTCACTGGCCTCGCGATTTTATCTCCTGGGGTCAATGCCGAGTTGCCCGGTGGCACCGGGGCGAACTCCGGGCTGGGGAATGCGCCGATCTGGGCCAACGGCCAGCGCGATACCAGCAACAGCTTCCTGCTTAACGGCGTGGATGCCAGTAATCTGTTCAATGGGAAATCGACCAGCCAGTCTGGCAGCGCCCGGGTCGTCAACGGCACTGGGGTAGGGAATGCCGGTGCGGGCGGCGTCGAGCAGAGCAGTGCCTCTATTTATTTATCAGTAGGCAACGCGCTCCCCAGCCCCGCCCCGGAAACCATTCAGGAGGTCCGGGTCAACGCTTCGATGTATGACGCCCAGCAGGGCTCCACCTCTGGTGCGCACATCGACATCAGCACTGCCTCGGGCACGAATGAATATCACGGCAACGGGTACATACACCGGGGCACGGACTGGCTGAATGCTGCGCCATTCTTTTTCAAGAACGACCCCAACATTCCTGAAAGCCAGAAAGTTCCCCAGTTACATCGCTACACAGCGGGCTTTACGGCGGGCGGTCCCATCGTCAGAAATAAGGTCTTCTTTTTTGCAGGCTATCAACACATCCACGTTTCCGACCAGGAGATCGGTATTTCGCGCCTCGACGTTCCCGTGGGCCTGGACAACACGGCCACGACCCGCAGCAACGATGGGCTCGCCGCGCTGGCCAACGCCAATTTCGGCAGCGGCGGAGTCACCAGCGCACAGATCAGTCCAGTCGCGGCGTTCCTCTTCAACTACAAATTGCCCAACGGTCAGTATTTGATTCCCGGCGCCAGCGGCACCCCGTCTTACGCTCATCCCGACAATGCTTCCATACCGGGTACGGCGTATTTCACTGCTGACCAGGCGGTCGCGGATCTTGATTACAACGCATCCACCAAAGACACTTTGGCGGTCAAATATTATTACCAGCACGACCCGACCGTTGCTCCTTACGGTTATTCGAACGTGCCTGGCTTTGCTGTTCACGTGGATTCAGGCTCCCACGTTTTCTCCATTTCGAATACCTACATACTGAAGAGTAATCTGACCACCATTCAGACCCTGGGCTTCGACCGCATGAAGGCTTATGCCACCAACGATCAGCTTTTCACGGCACAAGAGGCGGGCATCAACGCTTTTGGTTCGTCTTATTTTCCGGGGGTCAGTATCATCGACGTTCTTGGCGCGGCAACTCCCTCGGGTCTGGGCTCGCAATCGCTCAACATTGGCCCGAACGCATTCAGCCCAGGATCGAACACGGGCATGTTTCAGAACCGCATGATGCCTTCCGGCAACGCTTTGTGGCTGCTGGGCAGACACAGCGTTTCGATGGGAGGTAATTACAGCTACACCCAGTTGAACATTCGCGATCGTCGCCCGGGTACGGGCCAGGTCGCGACGCAGAACTTCGGCGGCTTTGCACAAGGCAACCTGGCTGCGCAGAACGCCAGTTTTACCACCACTACGTTCCTGGTGGGCAATGCTAACCGCTACTACCGCGCCAACCAGGTAGGGGCCTACGTGCAGGACAAGTTCCAGTTGTCTTCGAACCTTTCGCTCACTGCGGGGGTTCGCTACGATTGGGACGCGGGGCTGACGGAAAAGAACGGCAATATTTTTAACTTCAATCCCAGCACTTACAGTTTTAACTCTGACTGTCTTACGAATGGTGATGACAACCCAGCCGACTGTTACCCGGGAAACGGGATTGTCATTGCAGGTAACAACCGGCAGGGCACTCCGGGAGCAAGCAAGACGACACTTACCGGACGCCAATGGGGCTTTGGTCCGCGCATCGGGCTGGCGTGGCAACCGAAGATGTTCCATGACAAGCTGGTGGTTCGCAGCGGCACGGGGATTTACTATGATCGTGGAGAAAACTTCGCTTTCTTCTCCCCCGGCTACTCCATCGGGCAGGTCACGGGAGGCCCTTTCGGTGTGGCGCAATCGCCTCCGTTCGTGAACGCGGTGCAATGTAACCCGAACCAGGGGAGCGCCCCGTTAGCGACTCCGAGCGCCACATGCGCAGGAACCTTCAGCCTATCCACGCCTTACGGAAGCGCGACTTCCGTCAAGCAGCCGACCGGCAAAGCAGCGGACATCACCAACTATCTGCAGACACCGGACCAGATCATGAATGGTGGCCAGATGACCACCATTTCGAACTATGCCCAGAGCAACAAGCTGCCCTACACGATCAATTACATGCTTGATTTTCAGTGGCAGCCACGCAACAACCTGGTAGTGCAGATCGGGTATATTGGCAATCTCGGACGGCACCAGGTGGTCCCTGTGCCGCTCAACCAGGCTCAGATTGCCACACCTGGCCACCCCATCAACGGTCAGTACTACTCCTATGGCTACTCCGTACAAACGGCCGGCAATACTTTTTGCTACTATGACTGTTCGCCAGCGCACCTGCCGGCAGTGGCGGGCCAGGCGCCTTCGCCCTACCTTGCCAACTACGAAGGGGGCAATGTCGATATGCGGGTACCGTACCTGGGCTACGCGTCGGAGTCGCTGACCTATAAGGCAGCCGGTATCGCGCAGTACAACGCCTTGCAGGCCCATGTCGAGCAGAGACTGACCCACGGCCTCATAGTGGGCGCCTCCTACACCTACTCGCACGCACTCGATGAGCAGAGCAACCTTGGTCTGTTCTACACGGGCGGCAACGCTCTCAATCTGCGCAGCGGCTATGCTTCTGCCGATTTTGATCGCACGCACGTACTCAATGTAAATTTCAATTACCAATTGCCTTCCGGTTTTACTGACAGCTCTCTTCCGGGGAAGTTCCTGGGCGGGTGGTCTTTGAGCGGCATCGTTATCGCGCAAAGCGGCCAACCCTACAGCGTGGTTGACTTCTCAGGCGCCTCCGGCAGTATTTACTTCAGCACTTACAACGGCATTACCAATGCAGTAGTTCCTCTTGCGCCTGGCTGCACTCCCAAATCTGCACACACCGGGCAATCCGGAGCTTTTGGCTCACCGGCGCTCAAGGCTTCATGCTTCACCGTGCCGTTGCTCGCAGGGGCTGCGGCCCAAGCCAATGGCGTCCCTGGACCCAGCGATGATGCGCCGTTGGGCGACGTTTACGAGACTACGTTTCCGATAGGTCAGCGCAACATATTTCGCCAGTCGGCACAGAAACGTGCGGATGTCTCCCTGATTAAAGAAGTCAGGCTGCGGGAGCGTTACGCCTTGCGCTACACGTTCGATGTTTTCAATCTGACCAACACGGCCAGTTTCGATGTGCCGAACGCTCAGACTACCCAGAACAGCAGTTACAACCCGACACCTGCCGCCGACCAGACGCTCAGCGACTTCTACACTACGCCCAGCAACGTCGGTTATGTACTGCACACGATTGGCAGTGCGCGACAGGTACAAATGTCGCTCAAGCTTTCATTTTGATCCCTGGGAGGATGGCTGGCGTGAAAGGAAAAGTTTTGTTCGTGGTCCTGCTATTGGCAGCACCCCTGGTTGGGTCGCGCGCCCACGCGCAGAGTGCTGCGCAAAGGGCGGCCTTCCAGGCTATTCTGGACCGTCAGTTGCAGTCCTGGCTGAAGGCCGACTTTTCTATCGCCGCGGCCGACTGGTCACCCGACGGAGAACTCATCTCGCCGGGAGGGCATTTAAAGAAAGCCGAAATTCAGGGCGCCATGACCGATTACTTCAAACACTTCAAAGATCTGCATGTGGTGGTCAAGCGCGTGATCCTCTCTTCAGACGGGAAGGAAGCGGCGATTGAATGGGAATGGAATTCGGTGCGCATTCGTGATGGAGCAGCAGCCCATTCCCCGGATTGTATTGTGGTTGATCTGAAAGACCACAAGATACGCTCCTGGCGGGAGTACTA
>CAZZVD010000112.1:14056-15156 GCA_964657465.1 uncultured Acetobacteraceae bacterium
CAGGGCGAGATAGATCACAAGCAATTGGCAGGTGCTGTCACGCTGCTGGCGCGGCATGGCAAGATAGTCGACTACCGTACTTACGGCTCCAGAGACATGGCCAGCGGCGCGCCAATGACTAAGGACGTGATCTTTCGTGACTACTCCATGACCAAGCCGGTGACTGGCGTGGCCATGATGCTTCTCTACGAGCAAAGCAAGTGGCTGCCCTCAGACCCCATCTCTAAATTCATTCCCGAGTTTGCGCATCTCAAGGTCTTCGCTGGTGTCGACGCGCAGGGAAAGATGATCCTGGTTGAGCCGGAACATCCCCCGACGATGAAAGAGCTGCTGACGCACTCTGCCGGCTTTTCCTACGGTTCAGGGAACACCGTGGTCGACGCCATGTACGTCGAGAAAAAGGTGACGCACGCCGCGACTCTGCAGGAGATGATCGAAAAGCTGGCCACCATCCCGCTTAACTACCAACCCGGTAAAGCCTGGGTGTATAGCGTCTCGATGGACATTGAAGGTTACATTATCGAGAAGCTCTCGGGGCAAACCCTGCCTGACTTTATGCGGGATCATATCTTTGGTCCGCTTGACATGAAGGATGCGGGGTTCTTCGTGCAAGAGGCAAAGCGTTCACGATTGGCAACCAATTACCACGCGGAGGAGGGAGGACAGCTGACCGTGACTGCGGCAGGAAGCCCTCCGACCGATTACGCTACGGAGCCTGCGAATCCATCGGGCGGCGGCGGACTGCTCTCGACAGCCGAAGATTACTACCGCTTTGCGCAGATGCTCGGCGATGGTGGCGAGCTGGATGGCAAGCGCATCCTTGCGCCTGCGTCAGTCAAACTAATGACGTCGAATCACCTACCCGCGAATCTGCTGACTGGCGAGTTTCACGGCGGCCTGCATGTGATGCGGCCAGGCTTCGGTTACGGTTTCAATTGCGCGGTGGTGTTCGATCCGCCGGAGGCCACTCTCCCGGACGGGAAAGGAACATTCTTCTGGGATGGTGCGGCAGGAACATGGTTCTGGGTGGATCCCACCAACGACGTCGTCTTCGTTGCAATGATTCAGCGCATGGGCGGCAACGATAATCACAACCTGGA
>CAZZVD010000113.1:0-15138 GCA_964657465.1 uncultured Acetobacteraceae bacterium
GCCAAAAACGAGCGAGATGTGGGGCACCCGTCATTCCTTGGAAAGAGAGATCTCGCTATCCTGTGGGGCGGTGATGAATGCGAGCTAGTTAGGGCTTCGTGGTTTACCATCCACGCAAGCTGGTTGCTCCGATGACATAACCGGATTCTGTAAATCTCGCCGAAATGGTAAGAACTCTAACGAAAGGTGTCAGCCTTCGATGTTTTCACTACCTTTTGGGGAACGGTTCGAAATTCGACGGGGAGTGTCACGGCTCCGCACCAATAGGCAAGAATAGACCGGACCAACTCCGTAAGAGCGTCGAGGTCGACCGGTTTGACCACATAGCCACTGGCGTAGTTCTCATAACAGTAACGGACGTCTTGCGGGCTATTGGAAGTACTCATGATAATGACCGGGATGCTGCGCATCCGTTCGTCGGCTTTCAACTCGCTGAGTACCTGGTGGCCTGTTTTCCCGGGCATGTTCAAGTCCAGCAGGATGATGCAGGGCAGAGGCAATGCCGGCGCTTCACCGGGTTGGAGGCGTTCGAGCAAGTAAGCAGAGACTTCGTTGCCTCCGGCGCAACGGTCGAGCTTGAAATTTCCAAGACTGGAGATCAAGCGCTTGATGATGTAAAAGTCGTCGTCGTTGTCTTCCACAACCAGGATGGGATGAGCAATCATTGGGGTTGGCCGGCCCGCGGAGGTGCAGACAGAGTGAAGTAAAAGCAGGAGCCTTCCTGTGGTTTAGAACTCACCCACATGCGTCCGCCGTGTCGCTCGGCGAGCTTTCTCGCAACGGTGAGGCCTACCCCGCTGCCGCCCCCATAGTCCTTGGTACGGTGCAGGCGCCGAAAAATGGTAAAGATGGAATCCAGGTTCTCCGCTTCCATGCCGATGCCATTGTCGCGGACGAAAAAAACCGTTGGGGTTTGCGGCTTCTCTTCAAAGCCGACTTCCACCCATTTCTCGTCTTTTTCGTTGTATTTGAGCGCGTTGACAATCAGGTTAGCGAAGATCTCTCCGACCGTGAACGGATCCGCCGTGATGGAAGGAAACCCGGGCGCAATGCGCAATGCCGCACCAGATTCTTCGATCCTCGCCGACAAGGAATCCAGGACCTCGACGAGTACAGCATTCACGTCGCAGGGTTGAAGCGCGAGTTCGTCGCGGCTCATGCGCGAGTAATCCAGCAGTGAGTTCATCATCTTTTCCATGCGTTGGCTGAGACGTGCGATGGTTTGAAGCTTGGCAATGTCCTCGGGTTCTAACTTGCCAGTGCAGTCTTCGAGCAGCAATCGCGCGTAGTTGTGGATACCACGCAACGGTTCCTTGAGGTCGTGGGAGGCCATATAAGTGAAAGCTTCCAACTGCACGTAACTTTGTTCGAGTTCCTGATAGAGCTGGGTTATCTCTTCGGCCTTGCGTACGGAAACAGACAGCAGAGCGGTCCGCAGATCATGAGCCGCTTGCACCTCGAAGTCGAGCCACGGAGAAGACTTCGAGTGAACGCTTTCGATCCACAGGGCGAAAGATGTACGGGGCAGCAGGCGCTGATAGCCTTGAGCAAGCTCCGCTGGTTTGCGGGGATCCCCCGCCCACTTTACCGTAGTGATAATTTCCTGCCGAAACCACAGAAAGTATCCCTTCTCAATCGCAGGAATTCGGAGGGCCAGAAGGCCGCTTGCGGAGTCCTTAAATTGCTCCGCCGGGGGGTAGTGCACGGATAAGCAATCGCTGGCGAAGATTTCATCAGTGACGTTAGCTGCCAGCCAGTCCAGTAGACCGTGGATCTGGTTTGTTGTGGGTGTCACCCCGACGGTCAGCACAGTGCCTTTGTTCGTCACGGCGCCACCTTCCGCGTTGACGAAATGCAGCAAGTCAGGCAGGTTAGCTGCCAGCTTCTCAGAGAGGTTCTCGGCACGCGTCGAGGCTTGTACCAGCCTCTGCTGGGTGGCCTTCATCTTCGCTTGATAGTCGGCGTGTTCGCGATCTTCTTTCTCTGAAATCAGCAGCGAGACCATGTTGGCGATGAACTCGCAGGCGACGCGTACGTCGTAGGAAACATGCCTGGGACCGTGGTGATGGTGACAGGCGATCAGTCCCCAGAGCTTGTTATTTTTCATCAGCGTGAGCACCATGCTGGCGGAGGTGCCCATATTCTTCAGGTACTGGCTGTACATGACAGACACGCTGCGCAGGACGGCCAGGCTCATATCCAATGGCCCGCCAGTGATGGGGTTGTTCTCCGGGATCAAGGGCACGGGAGTGTAGCTCATGTCTGGCTGATGACGAAGCCAGCTCAGAGAAAAGAGGCGCCTGGCGGGAGCGGGCACGTCGGAAGCCGGAAAGTGTTGTTCAAGGTACGAGATCTCATCCGCGATGACGGATTCGGATCGAACCCAGCCACTGCCATCCTCGAGAAATTTGTAGCCCATCACGCGGTCGAAGCCGGTGAAGGCGCGCAGCTGATGAACTGCGAGATCGAGAAATTCCTGCACTCCAGTGGCGGCCTGCAGTCTGACGATCGAGGCACGCAGGCCGGAGTATAAGTCCGGAATAGACCAGACCTCTTCATGCCTGGGTTCACACTCCACGACGATCACCTGGTCGATGCGGTGCGCGAGAATATCGAACGACTGGCCGGCTATGGTGGTGACCGCGACCCGTGCCGGAGACCCTTGAGAAAGCTCAACGGGAAGGCGTGCGCGTAGCGCATCCAACGCCGGTCCGGGAATCAATCGGCTGAGCGGTTGGTTCAGAAGAGCTTCGGCTGCAATGCCAAACAGTTCCCGGGTATTCTGGCTTGCCTGAATGATCTCGAAGCCAGGTTCCTTCAGCACCAGCAACACGCCGTGGGGCAGAATAGCGCCGGGATACTGAATGAGCTCGCGATCGCAATTCGATAGATCGACGTCTTTTGCCGTCACAACTTCGGATACCGGCATGCTTAGACACCCTCACAGACTGAGGTGTGGTGCACAAGCAGGTGTTCGCCCGGCCACGAAGCAAAGCTGGACTCAAAGCGTGCGAAGGTGGTGAGGGCGCTTTGGGCAATTTGCCTTCGGCATTCCGGGTGAGCCGCGGCAAACGATTCGACGGATTGAGCGAATGAGATCCATCGGGCGCGTGTATTCCGGCCGGCGCCAGCGAAGAATCGGCATCCATGTTCTGGTGTGAGACCCAGCCGCTCCTTCACTTGCTGGGCAATAAACTGGCCGCCCAGCGTGCTGCCCTCGAGTACGTAGAGACAACCTAGCGCGTCGGGAACGTCCGTTGCCGGTGTTGCGGTGGCAGGCAGTTGGGAATACGGCGAATGGTCCAACGCTTTCAGGTCGGTGAGCAGGTCCGGGACTCTGCGGCGCTGCGGCAAATCGGTGACCCAACAATCCAGGTCCGGGGTATTCAGCACTTGCGGCTCCAACACCTGGTAAATAGCAAGAAACCTCTGCAGCAAACCTCCATAGCTGCCAATCGATTCCATGGCTTGCTCGATGGCAATTTGCTCCTCCAGTGCCCTGTGGCAGTCACGAGTGCAGCGTCTCAGCTCAGACATCATCGGTTCCAGCGTATCCATCAGGAAGCTCCGCAAGGGGGGAGGCTCATCGTTATAGAAGCGCCTGTATCCCTAATCGGCCGCAGCGGCAAGTTCTTCATAAGAGGTTATTAAGAGCGTCTTACATGGGCCGCGCTTCTGATAGTTGGTAAACCAGAGTGCGCCTGCATCCAGAGTTACTGCGACGGCCATACCCTGGTGGAAGCGCTATCGCTGCGTTCGATGGAGTTTCCGCTGGTGCTACCCTGACGTCGGCAACGACGGCAATGCGAAACGGCGGGGCGGCGAGTCATAAAGTTTGACAAGCTCAGGCGAATACTCTGGGACCGCACAAGGTTCTCGATGGCAAATCAAGTTCGTCTGCCTCGCTGGAAGACAACGCCCGGGTGCACGCCGGCTGGTAAATCAGCTTGCTCTCAGCGGAACTGAAAAGTCAGCCTGGCCAACTCCGAACCCGGATGGGTTACCAGATCGACATCCCAGTCATTGATTTTTTGCCCACAAGACCGTTAGGGTTTAGATGTGTCCCCGATTCCATTCGCGCGTTTCTTCGGCATGCCGGATCGGCGGGCGGTCGATGCCATAACCCCGCGCCGAACCTTCGACGACGTGATTCTGCCGGCTGCAACTCGCCGCGCTCTTCAGTCTGCGCTGGCCCAGGTGACTCAGCACGAACTGATCTTCAAAGGCTGGGGCCTTGGGGAACGGCATACCACCGGACTCGGTCTCGCCTTCAACTTTGCCGGCCCGCCCGGTACCGGCAAAACAATTTGCGCCGAGGCCATCGCGCACTCACTGGGCCGTGAGCTCTTAATCGTCCGCTACGCCGAGCTCGAGTCCATGTGGATGGGGGAGACGGCAAAGAACGTCGCCGCGATTTTTCGTACAGCAAGCGATGAGCGAGCCGTGCTCTTCTTTGACGAGGCAGACGCGATTGCCGGGCGCCGATCGACCTCAGTCGAGAGTAGCGGGCAGCGCGAATCGAACGGTGTGGTCAGTGTGCTCTTGCAGGAACTGGAGCGATACACCGGCGTCGTGATCTTTGCCACCAATCTTGCGGCAAACTTCGATCCAGCATTTGAGCGGCGCATCCGCACGCATGTGCTTTTCGAGCTGCCGGGGGAAGCGGAACGTGTCCGCATCTGGCAGGTGCAGTTGCATCCGTCTCGAACCCCGCTGGCTGTGGACGTCGATTTTGACGCGCTCGCAAGGCTCTACGAAGTCAGTGGAGGCGACATTCAGAATGCTGTGCTCAAGGCGGCCCTGGCGGCCGCTGCGGAGCCCATTCCGGACGCCGCCAAAAAGATTCACCAGCACCACTTCGAAGCGGCAATGAAACAGGTCATGGCCAGCAAGCGGGTCATGCAGCAGTCGCTGTTCGCTGATCAGGCGCTTGTGCCAAAGGAGCCGGACGTGATCGCGCCCCCGACGTTATGGCAAGCTTCGCCGCTATTCTCCTACGGTCTACACGGAGCGGCGCTGCTCATCGCGTTAATTGCATTAGCAGTCGCATTGCTGAAATAACCCCAGCTTGTCCAGGCCACTGGCTCATTCCTCCAGTTTGCACTAGCCTTGTCTTATGGCAGATCGTAAACCGTACACAGCGTTCACGCGGAGCATCCTGGTAAGCGTCGAGACTACCTACCTGGAGGAGAACTCAAAGCCTGGAGATGCGCAGTACTTTTGGGCGTACCGCGTGACTATCGAGAATCAGGGAGGGGAAGCGGTACAACTACTGAGCCGGCATTGGATGATCACGAATGCGCGCGGCGAGTTGACGGAGGTCAAGGGTCCGGGCGTCGTAGGAGAGCAACCACTTCTCAAGCCGGGCGAGCAGTTCGTCTATACCAGCGGTGCGCCGCTGAATACGCCTTCGGGGATGATGGGCGGAAGCTATCTGATGGAAACGGAGAGCGGTGAGCGATTTGACATTGAGATACCGACGTTTTCACTCGATCGCCCGAACCAGGCTGTTTTGCTGAACTAATTGCAGGCTGCGTACTGCGATTGGGCGGCTATTAGCTGGAAGATGAGTCAGCATCACCGTTCGGGCGAAGCAGGGAAGAGGAGCCAGGTCGGCCTTCGTTCCTGGTCGACGTTTCAGAGCGGACGCAAGGGCGGCCTCAAACTGAGCTCTGTGGATGCATTGGGACGGATCAGATCATTCGGCAGTAACGCCCCTGGCGCCCGATTCACTGGAATTGAAAAAGATGGCAGGCATTCCATTTCTGGTTTCGCGAAGAGATAGCCCTGCATCAGGTGGATGCCACATTTGCGGAGTGTGACATATTCCTCCCAGGTTTCGACACCCTCCGCGATTAACGTGCTGCCGAGCGCGGCGGCTAGCTTTACCATTTGCTTGACGATGGTGAGGGCATTCGGTCTTTGCTCCAGGTTCCGCGTCAGTTCCAAATCCAGCTTGATGATCTCGGCGTTGAAATCGGCTAGCAGGTTCAGGCCGCAGTAGCCAGCGCCGAAGTCGTCGAGCGCCATCTTGAAGCCTTGCTTGCGATATTCATCAACGATGTTTTGCAGATGCTTTCGGTCGCGAACCTCTTCCGCTTCGGTGATCTCGAAGATCAGGCTTCGCAGGGGAAAGCGTTGCTCTCGTGCTGTTTTCAGGGTGAGCTGGATACAAGCCGCGGGGCTGTAGACTGCGCCCGGCATGAAGTTTATCGAAAGCATTGCACCGGTCTCGGCCAAGCCGAGTTTGGAGGCGAGAGTAATCGCTTTCACCCGGCAATGCTGATCGAACGCGTAGCGGTTTTCTTCCGTCACCTGGCTCAGAATGGATCCCGCTGATTGACCCTGGGGACCGCGAACCAATGCTTCATACGCGTACACCCGAGAAGCCTTGACGTCCACAATCGGTTGAAACGCCATGGTGAACGGGAACGGCGCGACTACCCCGTCTTTGCAGCTGCCGCACGCGAACGGGTTTTTTGCCATAGTGCTGTTATCGGAAGGCCGGCTGAAGAAGACCAGATTACCAAGGTCGTAGGGGAGCGGTTCAACATCACAGCCGTTTAGGTTTCGCTGTTACCGGCTGCTGGTGTAAGGGCGATGTAGACTAACTCGGCTTCTGGATCAGCAGCTTTCCCCCGGCAAGAATTTCGAAGGCATTAACGGATTCGTCCCACATCTCCCCGCATGAGAGCGGGGGGAGATGTGGGACTCCAGTGCACTCACCCGCAGGCCTTCTCTCGTCGCAAGCAGAAGAGTTGTGTGTGGGCATGCCTTCACCCTTCTTTGACGGGCCGTAACCCGCCGGTTAAAACGTGTACCTGCCCGCCAGCTGCAACTGGCGAGGGTTGGTCGACGAGTTTGTAGCCGTGATCTGGCCGAATCCCGTTTGGTCGATAAACTTGTTCGGGTTGGCGAAATCTGTGTGATTCAAGGCATTGAACGCGTCAAACCGTATTTGCAACTGGTGGTGCTCGTTGTAGGGCATGGCGAAGTTCTTGTCCAGGGACAAATCGAAATTCTGGACACCCGGGCCATAGAGCATGTTGCGGCTCACGTTGCCCAGGAAGCCCGGCGCTGGTTCAGCGAAGGCCGCGGGGTTCGCGTATTGGCCGGTCGACCCGACTTTCTTATTGGGTAGGTAGAACTTCTTGGAAACGAGATTCGGCCGGGTCGACTGGGTGCCGCCAGCAATCGTGTTGGTGTTGGCAGTGTTCGCGTTGACACCAGGATTCCAGGGCACGCCGGTTTGGAATGTGGCGAGCCCGGCGAGTTCCCACCCGCCGATCACCGCATCGACAATTTTCGACGAAGGCGCGAACATCCTGCCCTTGCCGACGGGCAGGTAGTAAATCACCGAGGCCACCACGCGATGCTTTACGTCGAAATCCGAAGGCCCGTATTCGCAGGTGATGCACAGATCGTTCTGCGGAAACAACGGCGAGGATTGGGTGCGGATGCCGCTGGTGTCGTCCAGGGATTTTGAGAAAGTGTAAGAGCTGATGAGGTTGAAGCCGTTGCTGAAGCGCTTGTTCACCTGGAAGGCGAAGGAGTTGTAATTGCCCATGCCAGTGTCATGAACCAGCTGAATCACGCCGTAGTTCGGGTAGGGTGTGCGGGAAAAGATCGAAGACGGTGCTCCGTTGCCAAGCAGACCGTAAGGCACGGAGTAGTTGGCGTTGCGGAACCCATAGAGGTGCTTGCTGACGTTGCCCAGATAACCGGCCTCGAACATCCAGTCTTTGCCCAACTGCTTCTGCACATCCAGGAGAAAGACCTCGCTGTACGCGGTTCTATGAGAGTACGCATTTGAGTAGGAGTAGGGCGGTGCGATGTTGGCGACAGCGCCATTGGCGCCGGTTGAACCGACTGCGTTGCTCCAGTTGATGGTGGCAACACCCGCAGCGCCGCCGCCTGAGGTGTTGGTGACCCGGCCCGCCAGGTTGCGGGCCACGTCGAAGCGGGCATTGGCGATGTCATGGTTGTAGTAAATGCCGTAACCCGCGCGCACCACAATGGAAGAGGTCGGCGTGTAGGAGATACCAATGCGCGGCGCCCAGTTACTGTAGTCGGTCTGCATCAGCTTATTTGGGAAGTTGCCATTGGAGCACTGCGGGGGCGGTGCCACCGGGGCACTGGGGTTGCTGGGACTATTGGTGCCGCCCTCTACCCAGCGAACGTTTACTCCCTGGTAGGGATCACTGCAGTTGCCCTGCCGACGAAAGAAGGGCCAAACGTTCTCAGGCTCGTGGGTACCAGTTCCTGGGCTAATGGGTGTGTTGTTCGTATGCAGGTCGACGATGAACTCCTGGCCAAGCGTGTTGTTCCATGGCGGCGTGAGTTCATAGCGCAGGCCGGCAGAAATCGTGACCTTGGGCAGGATCTTATAGTTGTCGTCGAAATAGAAGGCTTCTGCATTGAGGACGTAATTGGCATGCGCGATCGAGACTGCGTAGGTCGAGGCGTAGATGTCGCCCAGCAGAAAGTCGGCAAAGGCTGAACCGGTATTAGCGACCAGGGTGCCCGGTTTGCTCACGGCTGCGGTGGCGTTTCTCTGAAAAACGAAGTTGCCGCGGGATTGCTGATTTCCCAACTCGTTAAAAGTCATGCGGTCGAACTGGAAACCGAAGTCCATCGAATGCTTGCCCTTGATCCAGGTGAGGTTGTCGTTGACTGACTTGTCGAGGTCACTGGTCACGTATGGGCCGTCGGTGCTGTCGCCGATTGCCGTGTAGGGGTCTGGCGTAAAGGAGAAGCTGGGGATGCCCCAGGTGGCAGGAGCACCGGGTTGGAGGTTGGGGATGCCAGCGTTAATCAGGCCCACCCCATTCACCTTGTTCTGGGATAGAGTACCGAGGCTGTTATAGAAATCAGTGTAGCCAAGTGTGAACACATTCACGAGAGTCGGCGAGATGGTCCAGGTGTTAGACGCCATGTACTGGTAGAAGTTGGTGCGGATGCTGGTGCCGACGGTCGCAGCCGCTGCCTGGAACCCGGGGTTGCTGACCGTCTCCAGACCATCGCTAAATCGAAAGGCCCACTGTAGCCTGGCCGACTGGTTGTAGTCGGCGCGCAGCGTGAACTGATCGTGATCGTCCGTATTGGGATCGGAATAGGAGTAGTTGTTGGTGAATGTTGATGTCGCGGCTGGGTGGTAGAACTGCTTAATGACTGAAGCCGATGTTGGATCGATGCGGTTCTGAGGAATCACATTGCCCGGGAACTGCGTCCTGCCGGTACCATCGGCGTTGCCGGTCAGGGGATCATAGATTGGGCTGACTGCGGCGCCCTGCTTCAGAGTAAATCCGCTGAAGTCACCACCCAGGACGGCCGCGGTGGGCAGGGTCGCATTGTTCTGTATGGTCTGCTTCTGGGAAAACCACTCTTTGTTGGCCATAAAGAAAAGGCGATTTTTGGCGTCAAAAAGCTTCGGGATGGACAGCGGGCCGCTGACCACAAAGCCGTAATCGTTGTAGCGAAAGGGCAGCTTGGCAGGCAGCGCGATGGTGCTGTAGTTGTAGCCACGCGCGTCGGCAGTGTTGTTGCGCAGAAAGTAGAATGCGGTGCCGTGATACTGGTTGCCGCCGCTTTTGGTGACAACGTTGACCTGGGTTGCGTTGTAGCCGTACTGGGCGGGATAGACCCCGGTCTGGACCTTCATTTCCTGGATTGCGTCTACGGTGGGCTGTACGACGAAGCTGTTGAAGTCCACGTCGGTATTGTTAATGCCGTCGATGGTGTAGTGGTCATACATGATTCGCTGTCCGCCGACGGAGATAGCCTCTGTAGAACGCTGGCCGCCTTCTCGCGACGTGGCCTGGCCTTGCGCCGGGGACAACGTGTTCGTGTTTGCCGAGACCGCTACCAGGCTCAGGTAGTTTCGGCTGTTCAACGGCATTTCGCTCACGGTCTGCGTGGGCACCACGGTGCCAAGGGTGGAGTTTTCCGCCTGCAGCAAAGCGGCGCTCGCCTCCACCGTTACTGATTGAGTCACCTGCCCGATCTCCAGCGTGAAGTCCTGACGCAGGGATTGCTGTACCTGCACTTCCACCGTCGCTGTGTCGGTCTTGAAGTCTGCGTGGGTCGCCTGCAGGGTATAGTTACCCGGCTGCACGTCAGGAAACACGTAATCACCCGCGTCGGTGGTGATGGTAGCGCGTGGCGCTCCGGTAGCTAAGTTGGTAAGCGTGACAGCGACCTTCGGCACGACCGCACCGGTGGAATCGCTGATGTGCCCGGATATTTGGCCGGAGGTCTGCGCCAGCACAGCGGTAGCGGGCAACGACAGGAAAAAGAGAAAGAACGCTATACGCCTTACCATGCAGAAACGCCTCCGGAACAGTCTTCTTTGCTCTAACCGCTTAAGTCTTCAACTAATCCGGTTCCGCTTTCAGCGTTAACGAGTTCGCGCGGTTTAGTTTTGCGTCTCAGTACGGCGGCCAAGCTAACACGCCGAAAAAACTATAGTCAAAGGGAAACTTGCGATGGAGCAAGCGTCGATGCGCGTCCTGGTTACGGGCGGATTGTGGCGGGGAGCTGGTGAGCCGCCCAGGAGTCGGGCGATTGCCTGATTGCGACCGTATTATGTCCAGTTGCCTCCTAGGGCAGCCAGGGAGCCCCATCCCCAGAGCATAGAAGCCGGTTATTCCGCTGCTGTGATCGCGGAATCGCGGATGGCCAGCAGCAAAGTCGCAGTTCTGCCAAACGAAAACCCGCCTCTAACGGTCGAGGTAGCAGGTGCTTTGATGTTCCGGAGGTCGCATCCTTTGCCGCGTACCAATGGGATCTCGAAGCTTGCCCAGTAACTTCTCAAGTTTCCAATGAGTTGTGCATGGGATGAGGTCTGTGAAGCGGCCAGACATTCAAGGTTGCAGGTGGGGCGCAGTTTAATCCCACATCTCCCGACTGGAAAACGTCGTGAGATATGGGGCACCCCAGTTGGTTGCTGGTGAAGAGAGTCTTGCAGGTGAGTGACGACGAATGCTGTAACCCAGGCAAGGGATTTTCCCGGCAACTGAATTGGGTGCCCCATATCTGACGATGGCTTTTTGTCGGGAGATGTGGGAATTGGCGAAGCTTGCCCAGTCACTTCTTAAGTTTCCAATGAGTTGTGCATGGGATGAGGTCTGTGAAGCGGCCAGACATTCAGGGTTGCAGGTGGGGCGCAGTTTAATCCCACATCTCCCGACTGGAAAACGTCGTGAGATATGGGGCACCCCAGTTGGTTGCTGGTGAAGAGAGTCTTGCAGGTGAGTGACGACGAATGCTGTAACCCAGGCAAGGGATTTTCCGGCAACTGAACGGGCGCCCCATGCTTGCGGGTCGCGCGGAGCCCAGGTGGCGAGACCATCGACGTACCGGCACATCGGGAAAGTAGATGGGTTGCATGG
Source organism: uncultured Acetobacteraceae bacterium (assembly GCA_964657465.1). Classification (GTDB taxonomy): domain Bacteria; phylum Acidobacteriota; class Terriglobia; order Terriglobales; family Acidobacteriaceae; genus PALSA-350. The sequence goes on from CAZZVD010000113.1 coordinate 11,391, forward strand.
AAGTGGTAATCGTCATTGTGCTTCTCATCGAAGTGTGGAGATCAGAAGATGGCTTTTAAGGCGAATTGGGTAAGGCGGGGCGGCCCCGCGAGCAGGATGCGGCCGAAGCTCGGTGAGGCCAAATCGGCAATGGGTAGCCCAAAATTAGCGTGGTTAGCAAGGTTGAACGACTCCGCACGGAACTGCAGGGTGATGCGCTCTGCCACCTGGAAGTTTTTCAGCGCTGAGAGATCCACATCGGCTGAGCCTGGCCCGCGGGCGATGTTGCGCCCGGCATTGCCGAACTGACCGGCCTGCGTTTTAGGATCCAGACGCTGGAAGTTGGCAGGGTCGATCCATTGTGCGACGGTGTGCGCTCCGCGATTGGGATCGCCGACGACATTCGGGCGGCTGGCGAAATAGCCGGAGATGGGCGGAGCGGAAGCCTGTAGGGAAACGTTGGCGCTGTCGTACACGGTGAACGGGGTGCGGGAGTTTGCGATGGCAATCACGTTCAACTGCCAGCCATTGATCAGTTGCCCGGTGAACCCGTTCCTGCCATGCGCGACGGGCAACACCCAGGTACCACTGGCGACAAACCGGTGACGCGCGTCGAACAGGGATGGACCGTGTTCGGCCTTCAGGTCAAACGGGTTTTGCGCCAGATCGTTTTCACCGCCGAGCGCTTTGGCGGAGGACCCCTGCAGGTTCATGGAAGAGAGATAGTCCAGTGTTTTGGAATACCAGTACGACACGTTGAAGCCCAGGCCGTGCACTAGTTGGCGAGAGACGCTGAGCTGTGCTGCGTGATAAGTGGAGTTCTGGCCATAGGTGAGATCAGCGATGGTGGCGTAATCACAAGGGGACTGCGGGCTGGCGGGGCAGTTGGCGTAGAGCCGGCGGCGATCGGCATTCTGGGCGGTCGCGCCGGGGCCGTACACGGCTGGATCGGCATCGATGTTCCGTGATAGATGGGTTCCCTTGGTGCCGACATAGCGTGCTTCCAAAACGTAGTTTTGGGCGATCTCGCGTTGCACGGAGAGGTTCCAGTCCTGCGCATTTGTGGGCCGGGCATGCGTGTCCATCACGAACGGCGTCGAGGGCTTTACAAACGTGTTCGCCTTGGGCAGCGGGACGTTGCTGTACGGGGAAATGAAGTTCAGCCTGGGCGGCGTGATTTGGACGAATTGTGCCCAGGGCAAGGAGCTGACGGGGCCCTGCGAAGTGACGCCCATGCCGTTGGCAAAAGGATCATAAAAGATGCCGTAGGCCGCGCGGATGGACCAGCGGCCTTTGCCGGTCGGGTCCCATGCGAAACCGACGCGCGGCATGAAGCCGAGGTAGTCCGTGGACGCGATGCCGCGCGGGATGCCAGCATCCCCCGGGAACAGCAATCCGACGGGAGCGGTAGGCATGACGTGTGACTGCACGCCGGGGATGAAGGCATTCAGCCGGTTACGCGTTTCTGTATTGGGATTAATGATCTCGTAGCGTAAGCCGTAGTTGACGGTGAAGCGTGACCGCGCGTGCCACTCGTCCTGGTAGTAAAACCCGGCTCCCCAGTTACGCACGTAGCGGTTGAAGTCACCCAGCCCCTGGTAGAACACGACCGGGCTGCCCAGCAGCAGGTTTGCGAAGGCGTCGTTGGTGGGGAACGACGAAGCAAAAATGAAGAAGGCGTTCGGAGCGATCGATTGGAACAGGTTGAGTTGCGTGCGGCGGAACTCGGCGCCGACCTTAATGCCGTGATTGCCGCGCAACAACGAGAGGCTGTCGTGCACCTCATAGGTGTTCTGGGTGGAGGTGCGCGGACCAGTGATGGCTCCGCCGATCGGAGAGTATCCACTCAGGTTGAAGAAGGGTGGACCCTGCCCGATCTGCGAGGCGGGATCGTAGTCGAAGCCGAGCGCACGCGGGGGCGTCTTGTTCAAGCGCTGGTCGAAGAGGAATTCATAACGGAAGAAGGAGCCTTCCACCGCATTCGTCACCCTGGGAGAAACCAGGAAGGTATGGGCGCCGACGAAGGAATGCGCGGTGAAATCGTCACGCGTGGGGAACCCCGGCAGGTCAGAGCCGCGGACCGAAATCGGGTTCACGTTATAGCCGGTGAAGTAGGAGTAGCGGGTGAAGAACTGACTTCTGTCGCTCTGATGGAAGTCGAGCCGGATGCCTACCTGGTCATCGTCATTCGTGCCCACTACGGTGGCGCTATAGATAGACGGGCTTACGTTGCCTGCGGGATAGAGGGCGGCTGCGTTGACGGCCGCTGGATTAAAGGAGGAAGGGGGCAACTGGTTGTTGGGATAGGGCACGCCTCCTGCAGCCACATTGATGAGGGGATGGCCTAGTCCGGAGAAGTCTCCCTTCTGTTCCGCTGCCGTAGGGACGACTGCCGAGGTCGTGATGCCCTGGCGATTGCGCAGGCCTTCGTAGTAGGAGAAGGCAAAGAGCCGGTCCCTGCGGAGAGGACCGCCGGCGGTTGCGCCGAACTGGTTCTGCTTCAGGGGTTCCACGTCTTTGGAGAAGTAGTTGCGGGTGTCGAGTACGTCGTTGCGGAAGAACTCGTACACGGTTCCATGCAGCGCGTTGCCGCCGCTGCGTGTGACCACACTGGTGGTGGATCCGGTATTGCCGCCGTACTCGGGGGGAGCGGTGTTGGTGAGGATGCGGAATTCAGCGATGGCGTCGATCGGGATTTGCAAAGCGTAACCGCCATCCATACGATTGACATTTTGTGCGCCATCGAGCAGAAAGTTGTTGCCCTCAGGCCGCTGGCCGTTCACCGCGTACGATTGGCCCTGGCGCAGGGAACCGCCCTCCTTGGCGACGCCCGCTGATAGCGGCGCCACGCCCGTCTGTAGCAGGCCCAGTTGCGCAAAATTGCGGCCGTTCAGCGGCAGGTCCAGCACCTCTCGCCCACTGACTACTTTGCCCAGGGTGTTGGTTGAGGTGTCGATGGCCGGGGCTGTGTCCGTCACGACCATGGATTGGCTTACCGAGGCAGGCGCCAGTTGCACATCGATGCGGCTGGTCTGGCTGACCGTGATGTCGATGCCGGTATGCGAGACGTGAGCGAATCCAGGGGCTTCGATGGATAGGTTGTAGTGGCCTACGCTGAGTTGCACGAAGCGGTAGAGGCCATCATTGTCAGACGTCTGGCTGCGGGCTGCGTTGGTGTCGACGCTTTTAAGTTCTACCGCGGCGTTGGCCACCACGGCACCGCTGCTGTCAGTGAGACGGCCTTCGAGGGTTCCTGATGCGTCTTGTGCGACGAGGGGCGTAGCGAGCGTTGCGGCCAGCAGTGCAGTGGATAAGAGGAGAGAGCGGTGAACAGCTTGCATGAACGGCCTCGAGGTAATGCATAGGTTCAGTGGTGCGCGATGCGAAGTTCTTTTGCCGAGCAGAATCTGCTGTCGCGACCGTTGAGGGAACAGTACGGGGGGTGTGCGAGGCTGTCTTGAGTCATTCGATGGAGTGTCCTGTCCACCGATGGGTGGAGCGGTGTCGTTGAGGTTTGCAACTGGTTGCCGGTCCGTATGCTCCAGCCTGCCGTTTGCTTGAGGGTGCCGGATTGAGGTGAGAGGGCGATCGCTATTGGTATTTAGTCGATTGACTTTAACGATTCAATCCGTTTAAATCTGGACAGTGCAGGCTGTGCCGCTGGCACTACCGGGCAGATCCGTGGGTGGTCGCCCGGTAAGAGTTTACTGGCCGGGTGCAGTGAATTCCCACATCTCCCGACTGGAAAGCGTCGTGAGATATGGGGCAC
>CAZZVD010000114.1:0-4461 GCA_964657465.1 uncultured Acetobacteraceae bacterium
GTTGGGCGAGATGCACAACGAGGACTGTGGTTCCTGGGGTGGCTATCTCCATGCCTTGCAGCTGGCGCGGCAGCGGTTCAAGGCGCTGGGCTGCACAGCTACCGATCACGGCCACCCTACCGCTATGACCGCGGACCTGGGTGCGGCTGAAGCCGAGGCACTGTTCCGGAAGGTGATGGCCGGGGATGCCAATGCGGCCGAGCAGGAGCTTTTTCGCTCGCAGATGCTGACCGAGATGGCGCGCATGAGCGTGGAAGACGGCCTGGTGATGCAAATTCATCCGGGTAGCTTCCGCAACCATAATGAGGCGGTCTATCGCCGTTTCGGCCGCGACGTAGGTGCAGACATCCCCATGTCGACGAACTACGTGCAGGCACTGCAGCCGTTGCTGAACCGGTTTGGCAACGAGGCCGGGCTGACGATTATCCTGTTTACGCTGGACGAGTCCGCCTACAGCCGCGAGCTCGCGCCGTTGGCGGGGCATTACCCCTGCCTGCGCCTGGGGCCGCCCTGGTGGTTTTATGACAGTCCAGAGGGCATGCTGCGCTTTCGCGAGCTCACGACAGAGACGGCCGGTTTTTACAACACGGTCGGTTTCAACGACGATACGCGGGCGTTCCTGTCGATCCCGGCGCGGCACGATGTAGCCCGGCGGGTGGACTGCGCATTTCTCGCCAGGCTGGTCGCGGAGCATCAACTTGAGGAAGACGAAGCAGCCGAAGTGGCGCACGCCCTGGCATACGGCCTGGCGCGCAAGGCTTACCGGCTTTAGCCCTCGGCGGTAGCCAGAGCGCCTGTGGCAGAGGGCAGGGAAGTCCGGATGCCGTCCAACCCCGCGAGGCTGTTCCCTGAGGGCAAACACGCATCGAAGTAGTGGACAATCGAAACCATGGGTTATTGGGAAAGGTAAGAATGGAATTCCACGTTTCACGTGAAGCGCGCGACCGATACGAATTCGGCCAGATGCTGTTTTCTTTCAACGGCAATGTCGTCTTCGCCAACCTGGGGGCCAGCCGGGAATTTGCCTTTCGTATGAACGAGCGGCGTGGGGCCGAGCAGGATCCCACCCAGACGATCCAGCCTGGCGCGCTTTATGCCATGGGACTGATCGACGAAATGAGCCATGCGCTGGTGGAGTACTACCGCATGCGCCTGGATCCGACGGTGATGCCAGCAGCCCTCGCGTGGTTCGATGAGCGTATTGGCAGGGAAGAACTGGACAAGACCATTCTTGCGTTCGTCGAGCAGTTTCCGACGACGGATGTGTACCGTAAGGAGACCAGCGGCGCCGAGTGGCTCGCAGGCACGACGGATGGGCACGCTCATCGCTCGGTTGCGTTTGAGGAAATGATGCTGCTGTGGCTGGCGAACATGAACCCCGCCTTCCAGCCGTTCTCTGAGCTGTTCACGGATCAGTCGCTGGCAGCCCTCACACGCTACCAGCAAATCACGGCCGGGCTGCGCGACTTTTTCGCGACTCGCCCGCCGCTGGGCGCGAAGAAGCTCAACCTGATCGATATGCTGCGGGCGCCGGCGCTCGCGTCTCCTGACTCACTGAGTGGCCAGCTGGCGTACATCGCCGAGCACTGGGCAGACGTGATCGGCGATGCGCTCGCCAAGGTAATCATGGGCATCGACGTCCTGAAGGAAGAAGACGTCGCTATCTGGATGCGATTCCACCCGGCAGGGGCCAACGCCGGCAATCGGCAGAATTTTCCCTGGCATGCTGAAGACAAGCGCGGCGAAGTGCCGTCGTTCACGGAAACCAGTCAGGAGACCGAGCGCTTCAGTCCTGACCAGGAGTGGATGCCGACCACCGTGCTCATCGCCAAGAGCACTTATGTCTGGCTGGAACAGTTGTCGCGTTACTATCAGCGGCCTATCAATCGTCTCGATCAGATTCCCGAGGAGGAGTTGGCTCGCCTTGCAGGTCATGGCATCAACGCACTGTGGCTCATCGGGGTGTGGGAGCGGAGTTCCGCCTCACAGACCATCAAGCAATTGTGCGGCAACCAGGAGGCCGTTGCTTCCGCCTACTCGCTCTACGGCTACAACATCGCCGAGGATCTGGGCGGGGAGCCGGCTTACGGCGTGCTGCGCGATCGTGCACTGGCGCACGGGGTTCGCCTGGCCAGCGACATGGTGCCTAATCACATGGGCATCGATTCCAGCTGGGTGATTGAACATCCGGAATGGTTTATGTCGCGTCCGGACAGCCCCTATCCTTCCTATCGTTTTGAGGGCCCGGACCTTTCGCGCGACGGGCGCGTTGAAATCAAGATCGACGATCACTACTACGAGCAGACGGATGCTGCGGTGGTGTTTCGGCGCCGCGACAAGTGGACGGGGGACACCCAGTACGTCTACCACGGCAACGATGGCACGAGCTTCCCCTGGAATGACACAGCGCAGCTCAACTACCTGAATGCGGCCGCGCGCGAGCAGGTGATCCAAACCATTCTGCACGTCGCGCGGTTGTTCCCGATCATCCGCTTTGACGCTGCCATGACCCTGGCGAAACGGCACTTTCAGCGGCTGTGGTTCCCCATTCCTGGTACCGGCGGAGCCATACCCTCGCGTGCCGAGTACAGCATGAGCAAGGCCGATTTCGATGCGGCCATGCCGGAAGAGTTCTGGCGCGAGGTGGTGGACCGGGTTGCCCGTGAAGTGCCGGGCACGCTCCTGTTAGCCGAGGCCTTCTGGCTTATGGAAGGGTATTTCGTTCGTACGCTGGGTATGCACCGGGTGTACAACAGCGCGTTCATGAACATGATGCGTGATGAGGAGAACGCGAAATACCGCACTGTCATAAAGGCGACTATCGAGTTTGATCCGGACATCCTCAAGCGTTACGTGAACTTTATGAGCAATCCTGATGAACGTACAGCGATTGACCAGTTTGGGAATGGCGATAAGTGCTTCGGTGTGGCGAGTGTGATGGCCACCCTGCCGGGGCTGCCGATGTTTGGCCACGGGCAGATTGAAGGGTTTACTGAAAAGTACGGCATGGAGTTCCGCAAGGCGCGTTTTCAGGAGGATCCCGATCAGCACCTGGTCGCGCGCCATGACCGCGAGATCGCGCCGCTGCTGCATGAACGGTGGCTGTTTGCGGAAAGCGCCAACTTTTTGCTGTACGACTTCTTCCGGCCGGATGGGTCGGTTGATGAGAACGTGTTCGCGTATTCCAATCGGGTTGGCGAGCATCGGGCGCTGGTGATTTATCACAACAAGTTCGGCTCGACTGAGGGCACGATCCATACCTCTGCCAGCTATGCGGATAAGGGAGCCGGGCACTTACGACAGCAACTGCTGGGGACCGCTTTCGGCTTGCCGAACGACGGCAATCTCTTCCTTGGCTTCCGTGACGTGACGACGGGGCTGGAGCACCTGGAGCGAGCGTCAAAGATCGTGTCGCAGGGATTTTCGATTCGTCTGCACGCGTATAGCTGCCATGTGTTTCTGAAGTGGCGCGAGCTGAGGCCGGACGAGCAGTATCGCTGGGATTTGCTGTGCGATTCCTTGAACGGACGCGGCGTCAGCAGCCTGGATGATGCACTGCTGCAACTTGAGCTGGCTCCGTTGCACACGGCACTGCTGTCGCTGCTGGAAGCGGACCTGGTTGCGCAATTTGCCAGCATCGGGGGTGAGCTTCCGGCTTGCGGGGCTGAGGAACATTCCAGCACGGAGGCAGCACAACTTCTGCTCAAGCTGCAATCGCTAAGCCTGCGCTTCGCCAACGAAGCCCTAAGCGCCTACGCGCGCAAGACGGGTTTGCGTGCCGAAGCCAGCGAGCCAGAGCTGTGGGCCGCGATCTGCTCGAGGGTACAAGGGGCCGCACGCCTCAAGCACCTTGAATCCGTTTTTGCCGAGCCATGGCCCGAGCCAGCGACGCAGGTGCTGCCGAGCCTTCGCTCTCGCATTCACACCAGCCAGATTTGGGGACCGGTACTCGCCTACGCTGTGCTCGACGGCATCGCGCACACTCTTGGGGGCGGTCAGCAGACGGCGATCACGCTGTTCGACCGGCTGCGCCTGCGCGAGCCTTTGGCGCGTGCTTTCTCTGGCGGCGATCTGAATCAGGATGGCTGGCGCGCGGCGGCTCGCGTGCGGCTGCCCTTTACCGCTGATGCCGGAGTTCCTGCCCAGGCAGCTAAAGCTGCAGCCGCGCCTGCTGCAGTAGCGGCTACCGAAACGTTTGCCGGGCTGCCGGAAACTGTCTGGAAGAATGACGATGCCCGGTGGCTCATGAATGTACATGAAGCGTCGGGTAAGGAGTACTTTAACCGGGAACTCCATCTACAGATGCTGTGGTGGTTGCAATTGCCGGCACTGTCGGCGCTTGCCATGTCTTTGCAGGCAGAGCCTTCGGGCAAGAACGCCGAGCCCGCGGAAGCGAAAAGCAAGCCGGCCAAATCAACCAAAGTGAACCCTGCGGCCAAGGCGAGTCCAGCGGCCAAGGAA
>CAZZVD010000114.1:4471-14924 GCA_964657465.1 uncultured Acetobacteraceae bacterium
GAAAGCCCAGCGGCGCAAGCGATCGAGGAAAAGATTCGTGCGGCCAGCGAGCAAGCCAAAGAGTCTGGGTATTTGTTGAAGGGCAAGGAATCCCCTACCGCGACGCAGCCGGAGAAAGCGCAGAAACAGGAGCAAGAGAACGATGCACTGGTCAAGTAGAGGCTGAAGACTGCGTACACTGGTTCTGGAGTTCCGGAGGACTACGTGGGCGTGGCAAAGAAGGCAGTCAGGCGGCGGCAAATGGGGGAAACACAGGGCCCGATCACGCTAGCCATCGACATCGGTGGCAGTGGTCTCAAGATGCAAACGCTCAGCGCAGAGGGCACGCCCATTAGCGAGCGTTTGCGGGTGCCAACGCCGATCCCGGCGACGACTACTGCCATGATCAGCGCGCTCGACGAGCTTAAGGTCAGCGTGCCTTTGTTCGATAGGGTGTCGGTGGGCTTTCCGGGTGTGGTGAAACAAGGCAGAACTTTCACCGCTGCCAATCTCGATCCCAGTTGGATCGAATTTCCCCTGGTACGCACGCTCGAGAAACGGTGGGGCCGGCCGGTGCGTATGGCAAACGATTGCGCAGTACAGGGTTACGGAGTGATCCAGGGCAGGGGCGTGGAGTTGGTGCTCACCCTTGGAACCGGCATGGGGTCCGCCTTGTTTACCGATGGGTTATTATGCCCCGGCCTTGAACTGGGTCATCATCCATGGCGCAAGAAGAGTTATGAAGACTACCTGGGCCGGCGGGGACTGAACCGCTATGGCCTGAAAAAGTGGAACAAACTTCTGCAACGAGCGATTGAGCAAACGGCTGCAACTTTTAACTGGGACACGCTTTACATCGGTGGCGGCAACGCGAGAAAGCTCAACATCAAGCACGGACCAAACATCAAAGTCATCTCCAACGAAGAGGGTCTGCTCGGGGCCATGGCTTTGTGGCGAGACCGGTAGCGGCCTTTGCGGCGCCGGCAATTCTTCGAAATTCTCGATCAGGCCTGGTGTCCGGCCGCGATCCGCCACGGCGCAACTGATTATCTGGAAGCCATCACCAGCCGCGCCGATATCTATCGTCCGGTGCAGGCCAGCATCTTTCGCGCGGTTACGGATTGCGGTGCTTCCCGGGTAGTCGACCTGTGTTCTGGCGGAGGCGGCCCATGGCTTAGTCCGGGGTGGCGCGCCGAATTGGGCCGGCACGGATCGCTTTGCGTATGGCTCACTGATAAATTTCCCAGCAATGCGTTACCGGCGCGGCTCGCCGGGGATGCGCGGCTGGAGTGCGTCAGCAGTCCGGTCGATGCCGCCGATGTTCCTGAGACACTTACTGGGTTCCGCACCATTTTCTCTTCATTCCACCATTTTCCCGATGAGGTGGCCCAGGCAGTGCTTGCCGATGCGGTGCGCCGGCGGGAAGGTTTTGCGATGGCCGAGGTGACGTCGCGCACGCCGCGCGCCCTGGCAACCATGTTCCTGATGCCCCTGTTCTCCTGGGTACTGACCCCGGGCATGCGGCCGTTTCGTTGGTCAAGGCTGTTCTTCACGTATGTCTTGCCCGTGATCCCATTTGTTGTGTTCTTCGACGGGATCGTGTCGTGCTTCCGCACCAGGACACCCCAGGAATTGCTCGACCTGACCGCACCGTTTCCCCAGTATGAGTGGACTGCCGGCTACGCCCGGGGCAACTGGCTCGCGCCGGTTTACCTGCTCGGGCAGCCCAAAGCACATGGCCCCAGCACGTCAGTGGACTAGCTAGCCCCCAGTCTTTCATCTCGAGCGCAGTCGAGGGATGACAATTGAGGGCTAGCTGGTTAGTCACTGAATGAACATGAGTTGCCGCATTTCTCTCAGCCCGTTCTGTAAAAGTTGGCGGGTGCCCCACATCTCGCTCGTCTTTCGCGAGATGTGGGATTCCACAGACCTCAGCCCCTCAGTGTGGAGGGTGTGATATGACCGCCATTGAGACCTGTTGCCGGTAGAGAGTCGCCCGTGGACAGCCGTGGAATCCCACATCTCGCGGAAAAACCGGCGAGATGTGGGGCACCCGTCGTTCGTTAGGAGGAGAGATCTAGCCGTGAGAGATGCGGGCTAGCAGATTGCCGCGGGTGAAGATGTACCCCGGGTTCCTCGAACCAATACGACTTTGATCAGACTTAATCTTCAACAAAGCAGGCGAGGGCGCGCGCTTCTGTTCATGCATCCCACGGCTGTGGAGAATTCATCGACTGGCACCAGCAAGCCGCCCCTGTTAGATGACAAGGAAAGTGCGCCGTTCACCACGGCTTACAACAGTGCGTCCGCGACCGACCACGCGCACCGTTTTCGCAGATTAGTCTGGGGTTACGTTTCCCATTCTCCTCTGAACTCCCTTTGGGATCTGGATGGCATTCCAGCCAGCGTGATCGCCAGGAACACGTGGAACGCCATGTTCACGGATAATCTGCTGGGGCGCTCGGCGGAACTGGGCTTCTACTTCCTCTTTGCACTCTTCCCGACCCTGCTGTCGGCATGTTCCATTCTTGGCCTGGCAGCCCGTTCCGCCGTGACCATCTACGAACGCCTGTTGCAGTACCTATCGATCGTAGTGCCGCCCTCGGCACTCGGCACAGTGTTACAGGCGTTCAACCAAACGACTGCCGCCGCCAGCAGTGGAAAACTCACGTTCGGGCTGGTAGCTGCCGTGTGGTCTGCATCCGTGGGTTTCTCCGCGATCCAGGGAAGTTTGAACCTGGTGTATCGTGTGCCGGAAAGCCGTCCTTACTGGAAGGCACGGTTGTCGGCCATCGGCGTAACGTTCATCCTGTCGATTGTGATCACGCTGATGCTGGCTTCACTGCTCACTGCAGATTTTTTCGCTCGTCTGGCGCAGCGCCACATTTACCACCGGCTGATGTCGGTGAGCGCGGCGATTAGTTTGCGCGTCGCAGGCTGGATCCTCGCTACCGCGCTGCTTTCGGTGATCTTCGCGCTCATCTATTATTTCGGACCGGATGTGAAGGTAAAACACTGGCATTGGCTGACCCCTGGTTCCGTACTCGGCATGTTGGGATGGTTCGTCGCTTCACTCGGGCTGAGAGTCTACGTTCATTATTTCAACAACTACTCGGCCACCTATGGCTCATTGGGCACCGTCATCATTCTGCTCACCTGGTTCTATATCAGCGGATTGATGTTGTTGTTGGGCGGCGAAGTGAACAGCGAAATCGAAGCGGCGGTGAAAGAAAAGAAATTAGCTGCCCTGGGTGTGCTGAAGCCGGAGGTGGTCAGCAGCCCGGCAGCACCGGCCCAGGTTTCAAACTTTGCTGATGAGTTATCGACGCCGTGAATATGATCGGCCACTATGTGGGCCCAAGTCGTTCACCCGCGCGCACGTTTGTGCATCTCAGAAGCTGATGGTGGGCACTGAGCAAGTTTTTACAATCTCCCGGAGACAGGCTCAGTCCAAGGCGAGGTTTCGAGCGACCGGCGTGCTCCGGCGGTGGTGGAGCGTTGCAGCCTTCCTATTTTTCCTGTGTGGGCTGATGCATGGTCAGCAATCTACAGAGACTCCCGACCAGCTACCGAAGACTGCGCCCAATACGCAGGCCATTTTAAGCTCCTACGAAGGCCAAAAGGTCAACTCGATTGAGATTGCCGGCCGCCCCGATCTCGACACGACGAAGTTGACCCCCCTGCTGCCGCAACATGCGGGCGAACCTTTTTCCCGCGAAAAGCTGGAGGCGAGCGTTGACTCGCTGAAGAAGGCGGGCAATTTCGAAGAAGTGCAGCTGCAGATCGAGCCCGAAGCGAGCGGCGTCCGCCTTCTTTTGGTCGTGGAGCCCGCTTACTGGTTTGGCATGTTCCACTTTCCGGGGGCGGAGCAATTTGCGTACTCGAAGCTGGTGCAGATTACCAACTATCCGCCGCAGGCGCCGTTCAACTCCGGCGAAGTAACGCGGGATACCGACGCACTGTTGCGATTCTTTCAGCAGGAAGGCTACTTCGAAGCGGAAGTGATACCGAAGGTCAGCACCGATAACGAGCACAAACTGGCGAACGTGGAGTACCAGGTGACGCTGAATCGGAAGGCGAAGTTCGGCGCGGTCGACATATCCGGAACTACGCCGGAGCAAGCCGAGGTCCTCAGGAAAAGCCTCCAGGGCATCGTGGCGCGTGCGCGCGGTGCAGCCATCCGGCCCGGTAAGAAGTACCGTCGTCAAACTATTACTAACGCTACTCTGGCGTTACAGCGCCGCCTGGCAAAGCAGGGCAAGCTGGCCGCGCGCGTAAAGCTCGCCGGCGCAGCCTACACCGCCGATACCAATCGAGCGGATATCCGTTTCGATGTGCACGTAGGTCCGACGATCCGCGTGAATGTGACGGGCGCTCGCCTTTGGCCCTGGACGAAGACATCACTGTTGCCGGTATACCAGGGTGTCGGGGTGGATCAGGAGCTGGTGCAGGAAGGCCGGCAGGCGCTGGTGTCGTACTTTCAGAAAAAGGGTTTTTTTGATGCAGCGGTCGATTCGCAATTCCAAAGGAAACCCGATGCCAACACCATTGTGTATGTGATCACCAAAGGCAAGAAGCACAAGGTGAAGGACATTAGCATTGCCGGGAACACGCAGGTGAAGACTCCGGACCTTATGCCGCTGGTTACGGTGCAGAAGAGCCACTTTCTTTCGCCTGGCAACTTCAGTGAACAGCTGGTGCGGAGCAGCGCCAAGAACCTGACCGCGCTCTATGAGTCTGAAGGCTACAGCAGCGTCAAAGTCACGTCTGCGGTCAGTCGCAATAACGGCAACGTATCGGTTGCCTTCCACGTCGTCGAGGGTCCACGCGATGTCGTCGCTTCGCTCAAGATAGAAGGCGCTGACACGTTTCCCGAATCCAGGTTTGCGCCCAAGGGTTTGAAGCTGGCCGCGGGTAAGCCCTACTCGCAGAAATTTGTTGAGGCAGATCGGGCTGCCATTGGCGCGAGTTACCTCGAAGCCGGTTACCTCACCTCCAGTTTCCGAGAGACCGCGTCGGTGGTGTCTAAGCAGGATCCCCACCACATCAACGTGGTGTACCACATTTACGAAGGTCCGCTGGTGCACACGCAGGATGTGATCACCCTGGGGCGGGTGCAAACGCAACAGCGCCTCATCAACCAGGATGTTTCGACGATGATTACCGGCAAGCCATTAACGGAGACACAACTGCTGACCTCTGGCAGCCGGCTCTACAACCACACCGGCGTATTCGATTGGGCCGAAGTGGATTTGCGAAGGCAGATCACCACACAGACAAAAGAAGACGTGCTGGTAAAGGTGCATGAGGCCAGGCGAAACACGCTCACCTACGGGTTTGGTTTTGAACTGCTGAATAGGGGCGGAAGTGTGCCGAGTGGCACAGTGACGCTGCCCAACCTGCCACCCGTGGGCTTGCCTTCCAACTTCAAGACCAGCCAGACGACGTACTACGGACCACGCGGCAGCATCCAGTACACACGCAACAACGTGCGTGGCAAGGGCGAGTCGCTTTCTGCCACTGGGTTTGCCGGCCGCCTTGATCAGCGTGTCGCCGGCTATTACATCGATCCCAACTTCCGCTGGACTCAATGGGGAGCGAACGCCTCGATAGCTGCCGAGCGGAATGAAGAGAACCCCATCTTCTCGTCACAAATAGAGAATGGCAGCCTTCAATTTCAGCGCTTCCTGGATAAGGCAAAGGCAAACATCCTTTTCTTGCGGTATAGCTTTAGTCAGACAGATCTCACACGGATCGAAATACCTCAGTTAGTGCTGCCTGCGGATCAGCATGTGCGCTTGTCGACCATTGCTGCCAACCTGACGCGTGATTCGCGCGATAATCCACTGGACGCACACAAGGGTCACCTGCAGACCGTCGAGCTGGATGTGAACTCCACGAAGTTGGGTTCGAGCGTAAATTTTGCCAAGCTGACGGCGCAGGTTGCCTTCTACAAACCTGTGTTTCACAACATCATCTGGGCGAACAGCATACGGGTTGGTTTGGCTCAGCCTTTCTCCAGTAGTCGCGTGCCGGTGAGCGAAGCCTTCTTCAGTGGGGGAGGTAACACCCTGCGTGGTTTCCCATTCGACGGCGCGGGCCCGCAACGGCAGGTGCAGGTCTGCAGTTCAGGCTCTACTACCGATTGCACGTATATCCAGGTGCCGAGCGGCGGCAATGAGCAGTTGATCATCAACTCAGAAGCACGCATCCCTCTGCCGATCAAACAGGGACTGGGCCTGGCTGTGTTCTACGATGGCGGCAACGTATTTCCCACCGTTGGTTTTCATGACTTCACCTCGCTTTACACCAACAACGTAGGTTTGGGACTGCGCTACGCCACGCCCGTGGGCCCGGTGCGTATCGACCTGGGGCATAATCTGAACCCCACACCTGGCATTAAGTCGACGCAGTATTTTGTGAGTATCGGACAGGCTTTTTAGATGAGACGTGCCAGCGTTAGTGGGATGGAGGTTTTCGCGTGAGTGCTGCTGCATCAGATCGTAAAGCGCGGTGGTGGAAGATTGCCGCGTGGGTAGCCGGCGGCGTGTCGACTCTCGTGATCATCGCCCTGCTGGCGGTGGTATTTGTATTGCGCAGTGCAAGCGTGCATCGTTATCTGCTCAGCGAAGCGCAGAAGCGAGCGAGCACCGCAATTGGCACCAGGGTGCAGTTGCAGGACTTCGCGCTGAACCTGTCTCATCTCACGCTCGACGTTTATGGCCTCACCGTCCATGGTGCGGCGCCGTACCCGGATCCGCCGCTGTTGCAGGTAGCTCATGCAGAGGTCGGGGTGCGCATCGTCTCGGTCCTTAGCCGCAAATGGTACCTGGACAACTTCGTGTTGGATCAGCCAACGGTCAAAGTATTCACTGACGCGCATGGAGTCTCGAATATTCCGGTGATCAAGAGCAGCGGATCGAGCAGCAGCAATACCAGCCTGTTCGATCTTGGTGTACGCCATGCTGTGCTCGATCAGGGCGCTTTGTATTACAACGATCGCCAGAGCGTGCTTTCGGCAGACCTGCATAACCTGGACTTCCGCGCCGGCTTCGATAGCCAGCGAAACACCTATGCAGGCCGGCTTGCGTATTCCGATGGCCACCTGGTGTCCGGGACTTTCAAGCCCATCCCGCACAGACTGGAAGCGACGTTCGATGCCAGCCCTTCCACATTTCATCTTACGGACGCGAAGCTAACCAGCGCTTCCTCGCAGGTTGTGTTGAACGCCACCCTGCAGGACTACAGTCATCCCGTGGTGCAGGCGCGCTACGAAGCCACGCTGGATGCAAGCCAGTTCCGCAGAATCCTCGACAACCCTTCTGTTCCAGTGGGGATCATTCGTGCAACCGGCACTGTCTCATATCAGCAGGTAGCGAATCGGCCCCTCATCAGCACGATCGTGGCGCACGGCGATCTCACCAGCCGCCAGTTGGATGTGCAGACTCCGCAGGTCCGCTCTCAGCTGCGAGACATCGTTGCGCACTATTCGCTGGAGAACGGCGATGCAACGCTCAAGGATCTCCGTGTTTTGCTGTTAGGTGGAGAGCTCACCAGCAGTGGGAAAATGACTGCCATTGCCGGAGACTCTCACTCGAAGTTCAGTGCTTCGCTGCATGGAATCCAGTTGGCCCAAATCAACCAGGCTTTGAAGACGCCGGCAGTGCCAGGGAACATCGCTGTTGGGGGTTCCATCAACGCCGATGCGACGGCCGCCTGGGGGAAGACTATCCAGGACATTGTGGCCCATACCGACGCCACGGTCAGGGGCAGTATCGCGCACAGAGGTGCGGGCTCGCCGGGGCCGGTTCCCCTGGAGAGCGCCCTGCACGGAACCTACACGGGCGCCAACCAACAGATCGCCCTCAAGCAAAGTTATCTGCGGACCCGGGAAAACACGTTGACGATGGATGGCGTGGTCAGCAATCGATCCAGCCTGGGACTGAAGTTTGTTTCCAACAATCTCGGCGAGCTCGAAACAGTGGCGGATCTGTTTCGTACTTCGAGCCCGGGCCACCCGGTGCAGCCTCTCGGTTTGGCGGGGACCGCCCTGTTTCAGGGCACCGTCACCGGGACCACGGCTGCGCCTCACCTGCTCGGCCAATTGCAAGCCTCAAACTTCCGCTTCAACGGTACTGAGTGGCGCGTGCTGCGCACTGGTGTTGACGCGAGCCCCTCGCTGGCCAGCCTGCAGCATGCAGATCTGGAGCCCGTGTCGCATGGCAGGATTACTTTGAATGCAAGTGCCGGGCTGCGCAAGTGGGCTTTCACTGATGCGAGCCCGCTGCAGGTGGATCTGGAAGCCTCACAGCTAGACGTGCAGGACCTGGTGAAGCTTGCCGGCCAACAAGTACCCGTGACGGGCACCTTGACAGCCAATGTGAGGGTGCATGGCACGGAGCTCAGCCCGGTCGGCCAGGGCAAAGTAACGATTGCTCACATGGTCGCCTATGACCAGCCGGTGAACGCTGTGGACCTAAGCTTTGCGGGTACGGGCGACGAAGTGCACGGTGACCTTGGGGTTCAGCTGCCCTCAGGAAGCGTGCAGAGCAGGGTTTCGCTGCGACCGCGGCAGAAGAGCTATGTTGCCCGGCTGGATGCACAGGGTATCCATCTGGAACAGCTGCAGGCACTTAAAGCAAAGAACGTGAATGCGACAGGGGTTGTCAGCCTTCATGGAAGCGGACAGGGCACCTTTGACAACCCGCAGTTCGCCGCCTTATTGCAGATCCCTCAGATTGATTATCAGAATCAGAAGATCGCCGATATCAACTTGAAGATGAACGTCGCCAACCATCGAGCTGATGCGGACCTTACTTCGGCGGCGATCGGTACGCAGATCAAGGCAAACGCGCGTGTAGAACTCACGGGAGACTACCAGACCGAGGCCACCCTCGATACGCAGGTGATTCCGCTCAAGCCGATCTTTGCCGTGTACGCCCCGGACCAGGCCCAGGACCTGTCCGGCGAAACGGAGTTGCATGCCACGCTGCATGGTCCCCTAAAAAATCAGAAGCTGCTGGAAGCGCACGCGACGATACCCACCTTAAAGCTTGGCTACGGGAAGAACATCCAGTTAGCCGAGACCGCCCCCATCAGGATCGACTACAAAGACACCGTGCTTACGGTGCAGCGTTCCGGGCTGCGTGGAACGGACACAGACCTCCAGTTCCAGGCCACTGTGCCGACGGCGAAGAATGCGCCATTGTCGCTGCTGTTACTGGGAACGGTCGATCTTCACCTGGCCCAGGTATTCGCGCCGGATATCCGCAGTTCCGGTCAGCTCAAGTTCAACATCGATTCCCGAGGAGGGACCAGTAGTCCAGACCTGGGCGGTCACGTTGACATTGTGGACGCGAACTTCGCCAGTGGTGACTTGCCGGTCGGTCTGCAGCATGGGAATGGCGTGTTGACGCTGACCAAAGACCGTCTGGATATCAGCAATTTCCAGGGTACGGTGGGTGGCGGCACAGTGACTGCGCAGGGCGGCATTGTTTATCGTCCATCAGTTGAATTTCACCTGGGTGTGGCGGCCAAGGGGATTCGTGTCTTGTATCCGCAGGGTGTGCGAGAAAGTGTGAGCGCTGATCTCCGCCTTGCGGGTACAACCGACAACGCCTTGCTGGGTGGCCAGGTGAGCCTGGCGGACGTTTCGTTCACTCCGGCGTTTGATCTGACTAGTTTCATCGGTCAGTTTTCGGACGGCGTTTCCACGCCGGTCACTCCCGGGTTGGCGCAGAACATTCAACTGAATATCGGCGTCAGTTCTGAGAATGATGTCAACCTGGTTAGCCGGGCGGTGAGTATCAATGGTTCGACGAATCTGCGGGTACGGGGTACGGCTGCCAATCCCGTCATACTGGGCCGGGTCAATCTAAACGGTGGCGACGTCATCCTGAACAACACGCGCTTCGTTCTGAATGGCGGGACGGTTGAATTCGTCAATCCTTCGGAGACGCAGCCGGTGCTGAATCTGTCGATCGCTACCACAATTCAGCAATACGATATTTCACTGCGCTTTAATGGTCCCATCGATCAACTGCGGACCAATTACTCCTCCGATCCTGCGTTGCCTTCAGCCGACATTATCAATTTGCTGGCATTCGGTTCCACCACGGAAGCGAGTGCGAATGCACCGTCGACGCCGGCGAACCAGCAGGCGGAGTCGCTCGTGGCATCGCAGGTGAGCAGTCAGGTGACGAGCCGTGTTTCCAAAGCCGCAGGCATTTCGCAGCTGTCGATCAATCCTGTGTTGGCGGGGGGAACGAGCCAGGGGCCGCCGGGCGCCAATGTGACTATTCAGCAGCGGGTCACGGGGAATTTGTTTGTTACCTTTTCCACCAACGTGGCTTCCACGCAGAACCAGACGATTCAGGGTCAGTATCAGCTCTCTCCCCGGGTGGCGGTGAGTGCGACGCGAGACCAGAATGGCGGATTTGGTTTCGACACGTTGATCAAGAAGAATTGGTAGACG